>CAZPLL010000062.1:0-10559 GCA_964587485.1 uncultured Oscillospiraceae bacterium
GGAGCCCATGGCGACGATGACGCGCTCTGCGTCGGGTGAGCCGTAGTAGTTGAAGAGGCCGTAGTCGGTGCCGAGCTTCGCGTTGATCTTTCCCATGTACTCTTCGACGATGGCAGGCACCGCGTCGTAGTACTTGTTGGAGGCCTCACGGTTCTGGAAGAAGATGTCGCCGTTCTCGTGAGAGCCGCGCATTACGGGATGCTCGGAGTTGAGTGCGCGTGCGCGGAACGCCTCGACAGCGTCCATATCGACCATGTCCTTGAGATCCTCATAGTCCCAGACCTCGATCTTCTGCAGCTCGTGAGAGGTGCGGAAGCCGTCGAAGAAGTTGACGAAGGGGACGCGACCCTTGATGGCGGCAAGGTGAGCAACGGGAGCAAGATCCATGACCTCCTGCACGCTACCCTCGGCCAGCATCGCGAAACCGGTCTGGCGGCAAGCCATAACGTCGCTGTGATCGCCGAAGATGTTCAGAGTGTGGCTGGCGAGAGTACGGGCGCTGACGTGGAAAACGCCGGGAAGAAGCTCGCCCGCGATCTTGTACATATTGGGGATCATGAGAAGGAGACCCTGAGACGCGGTGTAGGTGGTGGTCAGTGCGCCTGCGTTGAGAGAGCCGTGCACCGCACCGGCGGCACCGGACTCAGCCTGCATTTCCTGCACCTTGACGGTGGTGCCGAAGATGTTCTTGCGACCCTGTGCGGACCACTGGTCCACGTTGTCGGCCATGGGGCTGGAGGGGGTGATGGGGTAGATAGCTGCTACTTCAGTGAATGCGTAGGATACATGAGCGGCCGCAGTGTTGCCGTCCATTGTTTTGAAGTGTCTCTGCATGTCTATTTTTCATCTCCATAAAAAAATTTGTCGGCTTTGAAAAACGCCTGTCACTTCAGACAGAAACAGTTTAACATCAAACCGTCAAATTGTAAACATACAACGTATACAAAATCTGTTAAATTCCGAAAAAACTGTGCGGGAAAAATTGACCGAAAAAGCAGAATTAGGGGATAAAGCAAATTTCACTTGTGCTTTTCGTAATAATGTATTATAATAAACAATCGGTTACCGCGCATTGAAACAGCGTGCAACCGACAACAATGACGGACAGAAAGGAGCTCACTCATGCTGAATATTGACAACAACATAGGCAGGATCAGCATAACCAGCGAGGTGTTCACATATCTTGCCGGGGACGCGGCGACAAGCTGCTTCGGCGTAAAGGGTATGGTAACCTGCACCAAAGAGGGCGGCCCGTGGCAGCTGCTGCGCCGGGAGTCCATGTCTAAGGGCATTATCGCGCATTTCGGCGAGGACGGCAGCGCGGATCTTGAGCTTCATATCGGCGTGGACAGGGGCGTCAACATGGCCGCCGTGTCCCGCAGCATAATGAAGGAAGTGCGCTATAAGCTGGAGAAGTCAACAGGCGTCCCTGTCAAGAGCGTGGACGTATTCATAGATACTATTATCGGATGAGCTGCTCACCCCATTTCGGAGGTTTAACAACTTGAGAGACTATATAGATGCCGCAGCGTTTAAGGAAATGATCCTCTGCGCCGACGCTGCCCTCAATTCCCAGATCCAGAAGATAAACGAACTCAACGTTTTCCCCGTGCCGGACGGAGACACAGGCACAAACATGGGGCTGACGCTCAATAACGCAGCGGTAGAGCTTCGCAAGAAGGACTTCCCCTCGGTCGGAGCGGCGGCCGACTGCGTGGCCTCGGCGCTCCTGCGCGGCGCGCGCGGAAACTCCGGTGTTATACTGTCGCTGCTGTTTCGCGGCATCTCAAAGCGCCTCAAGGGTGCCGAAAAAGCCGGAGCGGGCGAGTTTACCCGTGCCATGGCCGAGGGCGTGGACGCCGCATACAAGGCGGTCATGAAGCCTGCCGAGGGTACGATACTCACGGTATCTCGTCTTTCCGCCACGGCCGCGGTGGATGCGGCCAAGGCCGGCTCCTCTCTTGAGCACTGCCTTGAAGAGGCGATAGCCGCGGGCGGCGAGGCGCTGGACAACACCATCAACCTCAACCCCGTTCTCAAAAAGGCCGGTGTTGTGGACGCGGGCGGAATGGGCTATATGGTCATACTCAAGGCCATGCTTGCAAGCCTCCGCGGGGAAATCACCGCGCCCACTGCCGAGGAACTCAAGCCCATCGTGGACAACGACGCCTTCGGTGTATTCGACACGTCGGAGATCACTTTTGCCTTCGACACCGTGTACATCGTCCGCAAGAAGACCCCCGATGTGGACCTCGAACCGCTGAGGGCATATCTCACGAGCATCGGTGACTCGCTGGTCATAGGCGAGGATGACGAGAGCTTCAAGGTTCACGTTCACACCAACACCCCGGGCGACGCGCTCAACGAGTCGCAGAAATACGGCACGCTGGAGCTTGCGAAGATCGAGAATATGCAGACCCAGCACGACGACATCATGGCCGGACGCAAGGCGCAGAGCACCGATGACCTTGAACAGATCGAAAAGGAGCTCGAGGCCGCGGAGGGCGATTTCGTTGCCGCACCGGAGAAGGAGTACGGCGTTGTCACGGTTTGCGCCGGTGCCGGGATGGAGGCTCTCTTCCGTGAGCTCGGCGTTGACGGCGTAGTTACCGGCGGCCAGACCATGAACCCCTCCACCGATGATATCCTACACGAGATAAACCGCACCCCCGCCTCCACCGTGTATGTGTTCCCCAACAACAAAAACATAATTATGGCGGCGGAGCAGTGCATACCCCTGACCGACAAGAAGGTCATAGTGATGCAGTCAAAGACCGTGCCGCAGGGCATCTCCGCTCTGCTGAACTTCAACCCCGATCTCGGCGAGGACGAGCTTACCGAAACCATGCGCGAGGCCATGGGCGGCGTTCACACCGCGATGGTCACATACGCGGCGCGCGACTCCGACTTTGACGGACATACCATCCACGCGGGCGAATATCTCGCACTGCTCGACGGGGCGTTGCTGGGCAGCTATACCAACATCAAGACGCTCTTCAAGGAGTTGAGCTGGGAGTTTGACAAGCTCGACCCACAGTTTATCACCGTCTACTACGGTGAGGATGTGTCCGAATCCGACGCGAACGAGGCCAGCCGCACCATCGTCGGCAACTTCCCCGACGCGGACATAAGTGTTGTCAGCGGCGGCCAGCCGGTGTACTATTATATGATCTCAGTTGAATAATCATATCCCCCGCCGCGGCGTTCCGTAACGCAACGGCGGGGTTTTTCTGTCCGTTTATTGCCATCGGGCACGATCGGTATTTACATATTGCGTCAATAGTTGTACAATAGTTGCAACAAAATTCCAAAGCCATCTGCAACAAATTCATAGCACAGGTGTATGATTTAACAGGTGGGATTTGTTTGCAAGAAAACCATGCGGGTTTTCCACTGAATAATTATTCTGGAGGTAGTGTATGGGGTTCGCATATGAGATACTTTTAGGCTTGATAGCTGTGGCGTGCATTTATGCTGTCCTCAGGCCAATTGTCATTGTGCTGGGGGCGTGTACGGGGATATTTCCGGGAGCGGGCAAGCTTAGGTTGCTCGGTAAACAGAAAGCAGGCCGCGAGGAGTATGTTTTTGTTTACGAGGCATACAATCAAAAGCTCATGCGCAAAAGACTTTTTTATCTGTTGAAAAAATGTGACGGTGACACCATTCGGGTACATATACTGGGCACAGTCAACTATTCCGTCCATACACTCAATGAGCTGCTCAAATTCGCCAGGCTTGAGAGCTTTGATCATCTGTCGTTCTACTTTGATGACGAAAAGGTCAAGTTAAGCTGCCGGAGTGAGTACGACGACCATCACAAGCTGGTGAAAGTACACCTTTTTGCGGAAGGAATAACAGACCCGAATTTCGATTTGGAAGATTTTTTGAAGAAATACGCCGCTAAATCAAAACAGAAATCCCCCGTTTCGAAGCCCGCCGAGGTCACGCCGAACAAAACGGAGAGAAAAGAAACGGCCAAGAAAGAAAGCGTAAAGCAGCCTCTGAAGCAGGCAAACTCCGGGGACGGGAAATCTCCCGATGACGCTGACTTCATTCGCGAGCTGAAGCACAGCAATTACGGAGCATGGCAAGAGTATAGTGTGCTTTTGGCAACTAACGGCTACGGTTGGGACACCATGAAGGACTGGGCCGATTATATGGTCGAAGCGGATCTGACGAACGTTTCCGAGGTCACCACCGGCTTTAACGGCGAGCTGAATGTAACTGAGTCTTATTTGCGTAACGGCTCCAAATGCGAGGATACCCCCGAGCTGGACGAAGAGATGAGCTCACTTTCCGTAGCCGGACACAGCAGAGCATTAAACACTCTGATGAAGATCGGTTGGTTCAACCAGACTTGCGTGTTGAAATTCATTACGCCTGAGAAAGATGAGGCGGCGATAAGAAAATATATAGAAGCCATGATCCGCCGGACGTTTGGATCCAAAGACGCCATAAAGCCGGACAGAGAAGCAGGCGCAAGCACCAGCGCGGATACGACCAGACGAAAGCCTCCCAAGTCAGCACCTTCAACCAGACAGCCGGAGACCAAGTCGAAGCCTTATGACATATCTGAGGATATCATTTCCGAAGAAAGAAATGGCGACACTTATACTAAGAAATCAACAATTTCGTATAGATCGGTACGGATCCGAAAGGAAATTTCTGTCGCAGGCGCAAAAGCGGAATATACATATTATGCACCTATAAGCATGAATACATTAACCACGCTGTTTTCAGACCATATAATGGACATCACCGACGACTCGGGAGCCGACGCCTGGGGTAACGCGATTATCTGCAGTATGCAGGAGGTGACAATACTCACGGAAGATTACGGACTTACCGAGCACTTTTATGATTTGGTTATTGTTCACGCATGCGAATATGAACATCTTTAGGTCTGAAATGCCCCGGGAAGGAACTGCAAACAAAGTAACGCATACGCGAAAAACACACGCACCCGTCAACCCTGACATGGGAGAGTTAATGCGGTGTGATCCAATAAGATGATGAAAAAATGAGATATTTCATCAAAACGGCAGTTGCCAGGATGAAGACTTGTCCCACCCCGTGAGGGGTGGGACATATTAAATCTGTTCGTTTTTTTATCTGTTCGTTTTTTTACTTTCTCTCTTTATATCGACCAGCCTTCTACGGCGTTGGGATTCCTGCGGCGCATATCCTCGATGAGCTTCAGCTCGGCGTCTGTATGTTGGTTTGGGTGGCTGTGAGGACGGTGAGAGCCGTCTGCCAAGGAATGAATATCTCCGTCATATTTCCTGCGCCAGCGGTAGATGTTTTGTCTGCTTGTCTTGTAGCGGATAGCAGCCTTTGTAACACCATGTTTGTGTGAATATAGAATTACTGCAGAAAACGAAAAAGATTTGCAAATATTTATTGACTTGAGAGCGGGTGCGTGATAATATACTAAGGCACGCCCGCGTTCTAAGCTTCGGGCTCATGCCGCCGACGCGGCAGCCTTTCACTCCCGTTGCCTGGGCGCAGGGTATAGAATTATTTTGAAAGGGGTATCATCACCATGATCACCAAGGAAAAGAAGACCGCCGTTATCGGCGAAAACGCCACCCACGAGAACGACACCGGTTCTCCCGAGGTTCAGATCGCCATCCTCACCGAGCGTATCCGTGAGCTGACCGAGCATCTGAAGAATCACCCCAATGACGACCACAGCCGTCTCGGTATGTACAAGATGGTCGGTAAGCGCCGTCGTCTGCTCGACTACCTCGCAAAGAAGGATATCGAGCGTTACCGCGCGATCATTGCAAAGCTGGGCATCCGTAAGTAATAGCCGGTTGACAGCCTGCATTTCTGAAGGTTATGAAGGTTTTGATGTGAGGACAATTTCATACTGTCCTCACATTTTTTTGTAAACAACGCATTTCCCGCTCACAGTAGGGGAGGGGGCTGACCTCTTCCGCTCCTTAGTATTTGGAAAAACCGTCCGTCGCAGGGCAAGGCTTTTCCAAGTGCTAAGACGCCGGGAAGTGCCGAAAATAAAGGAGAAGCACACATGATAATCACCAACAAGCAGTTCCCCAATTACAAAAAGTACGAGATCATGTACGAAGGCCGCCCCCTCTCCATGGAAGTCGGCAAGCTCGCGGAGCTCTGCAACGCGGCTGTTCTGGTCAAGTACGGCGAGACCACCGTTCTCGTCACCTGCACCGCCTCCGCACGTCCCAAGGACGGCATCGACTACTTCCCCCTCGCCGTGGACTTCAACGAAAAGCTCTACGCCGTCGGCCGCATCCCCGGCAGCTTCATGCGCCGCGAGGGTAAGCCCAGCCTGCCCGCAGTGCTGGCATCCCGCCTCATCGACCGCCCCATGCGTCCCCTTTTCCCGAGCGATCTGAGAAACGACGTTGTCATCGCCTGCGAGGTGCTGAGCGTTGACCGCGACTGCTCTCCCGAGATCACCGCTATGATCGGCGCCTCCGCCGCTGTCTCCATCTCCGACGTGCCCTTTAACGGCCCCATCGCCGGCATCGTTCTGGGCTGGGACGGCGAGAAGTATCTCTTCAACCCCACTCAGGAGGAGCGCAAGACCAACCGCATGATAACCACCATCGCCGCCACCCACAAGAAGATCGTCATGATCGAGTCCGAGGCGGATCAGGTTCCCGACAACGTTATGTATGAGGGTATCGTTCAGGCTCACGAGCATCTCCAGCCCGTTCTTGACCTTATCGACAGAATGGTCGAAGAGGTCGGCAAGCCCAAGTTCGAGTATGAGCACGCGGCATTTGACGAGGAGCTGTTCGCAAAGCTCGTCGAGAACGAGTTCCAGTCCATGGAATACTGCATGGATACCGACGACAAGAACGTCCGCGAGGCCCGCGTGAACGACTGGATAACCATGGTCGAGGAAAAGTACGGCGAAGAGCACCCCGAACTCATGCAGTATATGGATGAAATACTCTACAAGCTGCAGAAGAAGGTCGTCAAGAAGTGGCTGCTCGCAGGCAAGCGCGTTGACGGTCGTCAGATGAACGAGATCCGTCCCCTTGCGGCAGAGGTCGGCGTACTTCCTGTTGTCCACGGCTCGGGTCTCTTCACCCGCGGCCAGACTCAGGTACTCTCCATCGCCACTCTCGCGACTCTTTCCGATGCTCAGAAGCTTGACACCATCTGGGAAGAGGAAGAGAAACGCTTCATGCATCATTACAATATGCCCTCCTACTCCACCGGCGAGGCGCGTGCCAGCCGCAGCACCGGACGCCGCGAATACGGCCACGGCGCACTGGTCGAGAAGGCTCTCGAGGCGGTCATCCCCTCGGTCGAGGACTTCCCCTATGCCATCCGCGTAGTGTCCGAGGTTCTTTCCTCCAACGGCTCTACCTCTCAGGGCTCCATCTGCGGCACCACTCTTGCGCTGATGGACGCAGGCGTTCCCATCAAGGCTCCCGTTGCCGGTATCTCCTGCGGCCTTATTCAGGACGGCGACGACTTCACCACCTTCATCGACATTCAGGGCGTTGAGGACTTCCACGGCGAGATGGACTTCAAGGTAGCCGGCACCAAGCAGGGCATTACCGCCATCCAGATGGACCTCAAGAACGACGGCCTCAAGCACGAGATCGTCAAGGAAGCCTTTGCCATCACCAAGGAAGCCCGCTTCCAGATCCTTGACGCCATCATGCTCAAGGCAATTGCCGAGCCGCGTCATGAGCTTGCAAAGACCGCTCCCAAGATGATCCAGATGAAGATCAATCCCGATAAGATCCGCGAGGTCATCGGCTCCGGCGGCAAGACCATCCAGAAGATCACCGCCGAGACCGGCTGCAAGATCGACATCAACGACGACGGCAACATCTTTATTGCCTCCGACGATATCGAAGCCTGCCGTGCCGCCCGCACCACTATCGAGAACATCGTTTTCGAGCCTGAGGTCGGCGCACTGTATTACGGCAAGGTCTCCAATATCCGCTCCGACTTCGGCGCATGGGTCGAGCTTGCCCCCGGCAAGGACGGCCTTGTCAAGATCAAGGATCTTGAGTTCAAGCGCACCGAGAAGGTCGAGGACGTGCTCAAGGTCGGCGACATGACCTGGGTCAAGGTCATGAACATCGGCCCCCGCGGCATCGACCTGAGCCGCAAGGACGCTCTGCGCGAGCGCGGCGAAGCGTAAATAACACGACAAAGCATACCCGCCCCGGGCTCTGATAGCCCAGGGCGGGTTTCTGCAAAAAGCTTATTATCACTGTTTCTCGCGCGGTCATGTAAGGTCAATCGGTCGCGGGGAGTATCCTGTACAGGTAATAATCACTGCACATGGAGTCGGGGGTCAATTCTCCGCAGATAACGACCGTGTTATCGTCAAACCAGTAGGCAAGGCGCTCATTCTGCCGGTTTTCTCTCGAAAACTCCGTGTAGGTCAGGTTCTCAAAATCAAGCACCCCCACATATTCATAGTCCTGCCAGTCGGGACACCTTGCAATGAGAAGCTTTTTACCGTCCGGGCAAGGGATAAGCCGCGCATCGTCTTTCCATATAAAGCCCTCTATGGGCGCTTTTTGCCCGGTCGCAAGGTCGATCACCCGGACATTCTGCGCTTCGTCTGTTTCCAACGCGAAGGCGCTTCCCGTGTACATATTGCCCTCGTGGACCCAACTGTCAAAGCCCATCATGAACACGATGCCCGCGCCCGCTTCCGTGGCTGAGGCACTGAAAACGGAATCGAACAGCTCCGTCCTTTCAAACGTGGTGAGATCGATGCTCCATGCCCTGTAGCAGTCGCCCGTCAATGACCAGCAGGCGAGCTTGCCGTCGATCAGGCTACAGGAATCCACCCTTTCCTCTGAAAGCTCGTCCAGACTGTACATCTGCCCGGACGTCAAATCAACACAGTAAAGAGAGTAACTGCCATTCAAAACACTGCACAGGAGCATTTTCGAGAGATCCCCTGAAATCGCGGAGTTCCCTATCCACTCAAGGTCTTCCGCACCCGTTCCGGCCAGAACATCGGTCAGCTTCCCGGTATACAGGTCAAGAAGCACGGGATAGCAGGACTCGATGTATTCACCTCTGTCGTTGGTATAGGCATAAATCAACTGAACCTGCAATGCGGACGGGTCACCGGCGTTACCCGGGACAGTGAAAAATGCATCCTCGTCCACCCATGTCATGATGACCTTGCCGTTGTGCTCCACCCAGTCAAACCGCACATTAAAGCTCTGACCGCGCAGGGTGTAGTCCTGTGCAAACGTGCGCTCCTCAAGCTTGATAAATTCGCCCTGCTCTTCAAAATAGGCATCATAATGACTGCCGCGGTTTGCGTGTACATGGTCGGTGCATATCAGAAAAACGCCGTCCTGAGCCAGCGAGGACACAGGCGTATGGACGTACTGCCCACGGAGCACTTCACCGATATCAATGCTCGGCTCCGCAAGCATATCTTCGGCCGATTGACGGTAGGTAATGTTATTTTCCGGGACGGTCTGCACCTGCTCGATTCGGAAGAATCGGAATACAAGCTCACGGATCTCAGGGCTGACGGCCACCGCGGTGCCGATCGTGAAAATCACCATCAGTATCGCGACAAGCAACGCGACCAGGCCCTTGCGCCATGACACGGTTCGGGTGCGCTTTCGGACTTCGGCACGACGGCCACGGAGCGCCTCACTGCGCTCTAAAATAAAGTTATCGACTGCGTTGAAGCTGATATACAGATCGTTTCTATTCATCCCAAAATCCCTCCCTTATGAGCCGATTCTTCAGTTTTTTCCGTGTACGGCTCAAAATCACCGCGACATTATTCTCGGTCAGGCCGTATCTGCCGGCGATTTGCGCGACAGCTTCCGTAAAGAAATAACGACGCACAAATATGTTTCCCTCCTGCTCGGGCAAGGCGCGGACAAATTCGCGCACACACCGCCCAAGCTCCCGTGCCTCGTATTCGTCGGCTATATCCGTTTCACAGGCGAGACATTCCGCCAGCTCATCCAGGACAAAAACAATTTCCCCGCCACCGCGTTTTTTCGCGACTCGGGAATTAAAGCGGTTAAACGAGAGGTTGCGGGTGATTTTTGCCAGAAACATCTGTAGTCTGCTTGGCCTTTGAGGCGGTATCGCGTCCCATGTTTTAAGCCATGTGTCGTTCACACATTCCTCGGAGTCCTCCCGGTTATTAAGAATGTTGTGCGCGATGGTAAAGCAATACGCTCCGTACTTGCGGTCTGTTTCCTTTATGGCGCGCTCGTTTTTCTGTAAATACAGCTCTACAATTTTGCTGTCTTCCACGTCAATGCCTCCTTTTGACCTTATAAGGACCTCACCCTATAAGACAGAAAATCCCCGCAAAACCTTACAGCTTTTTTCAAATTATATCATATCTATATGTGTATTTGACAGAAAAAACGCCCGCAGATTTTATCCGCGGGGGAGTGGGGCGTTCATGGATGTGGGATTAAAAAGAGGGAATGAAACTCTGCCGTTTTTGAGCAAGCAAAAAATCCTGTAATCATCAGGATTACAGGATTTTCTGGAGCTGCTGGGCAGATTCGAACTGCCGACCTCATCCTTACCAAGGATGCGCT
>CAZPLL010000063.1:0-10511 GCA_964587485.1 uncultured Oscillospiraceae bacterium
CCATTATCCTTCTTTTCTCGTTTTCCCTATTGACTTTTTATAGCTGGTCTTTCTGACGGAGCTTCCTGCGGCGGCGGTTGATGTAGCGCTCAAGCTCGCCACGGTCGATAAACTCCGCAAGTACATACTGCTCAAATACCGGCACTGTGCAGGAATAAAAATCCAGCCTCCGCGCATATTCCTCCGCCAGTCGTTCGGGCAGGACCATATAGCCCATTCGCATGGAGGGCGCAAGCGTTTTTGAAAAGGTGTTGAGATACAGCACGTTTTCCGGCGCGATGGAGAAGATGGTGTCGATCTGTCGGTTCAGAGAGGAAAATTCCGAGTCGTAGTCGTCCTCGACAATATAACTGCCGTGCTCTCGTGCCCAGCGTGCGTACTCGTGGCGCTTGGGAGCGGAGGCGGTAACTCCGCTGGGGAAGCTGTGATACGGCGTGACGTGCAGTGCGCCGCAGTCACAGCACTCCAGCTCTGAGGAGAGTATTCCGTCCTCGCCCAGAATGAGACTGCGGCAGGACGCACCGTTCGCCTCGTAGACGCGGCGTATCTTCCCGTAGCAGGGCTCCTCAAGCGCGAAAACGCAGTCGCGCCCCAGAAGCTGTACCACAAGGCCGTAGAGATATTCCGCGCCCGACCCGACGATTATCCGCTCCGGTGGCACACGGATGCCGCGGCTCCTGTCGAGATATCCCGCGATCGCGCGGCGAAGCTCAACACAGCCGCACCCGGGAGAGCGCACGAGTATCTGCCTGTCGTATTCGGAGAGCACACGGCGCATGGTCTTTGCCAGCGCGGAAAAAGGAAAGTCCTCCGCCGTCGCGCTCAGCCCTCCGGGGGAAACCGTCGGCAGGGGAAGCTCCGCCCCCGGCCTTGCGCCGCCCGCCGCGCCGAAGCTGACGAAAAAGCCACTGCGCTGCTGCGAGCGGGCATAGCCCTCGTCCACAAGCAGTGCATAAGCATGCTCGACCGTGATAACGCTCACGGAGAGCTCCCCGGCAAGCAGGCGCTTTGACGGCAGCCTTGCCCCTGCGGGAAGCGCCCCGGAGAGTATATCCTCCCGAAGCTGGCGGTATAACTGCATATATACCGGCCCCGAGCCGGATTTGTCCACCGAATATTTCATCTGGTTATATAATTATTTCCTCATCTGGCAATAGCAATAATATCAGTTTGATAATATAATCATATCAGTAATTTGTCAAGGAGGTTACCATGAAATCTCACACATCCGTAAAAAAAATGGCGGTCACGGCACTGCTGTTGGCCATGAACATCATAATGAGCATGAGCATATTTTCCATCCCCGTCCCCGGTGGGCATATGTATCTCAATGACGCGGTCATCGTCACGGCGGCTATACTTCTCGAGCCGTTCTATGCCTTTATTGTCGGCGGCGTCGGCGCGTTCATCGGTGACTTTCTCTTTTACCCCGCGCCCATGTTCGTCTCCCTCGTGACTCACGGGCTACAGGCTGTGGTCATCTCGCTGTGCGTGCGGCACCTGTTGAAAAACCGTCCCGTGACCGCCTCGGCGATCGGCTCGGCGTTCGGCCTGCTCATCACCGTTGCCGGCTATACGCTCGGCCGCGCCTTCATCTACAGCACTCCGGCCTACGCGGTGGCGAAGTTCCCCTTCCAGATATTGCAGACCGCCGTCGGTTCACTCGTAGCGCTCCTGCTGTGCTGGAAAGCCGGCCTCGTCAAGCTCTATAATAAGCAGTTCGGCGAAAAAGTGAAATAACGGCAGTCTCTCAAAGAAACCTCTCCTGTCAGCAAGACAAGGGAGGTTTCTTTCATGAAGCACCCAAACAGATTTTAGCTGAAAAACCGAATCAAAGCCCGGCGAGGCGGGTTTGATTCGGGAACGGAAGAGCAATGAAGAAATTTTTTATATCGCAAAGCAAACCGACGAGGCGTTTGCTTTGCGAAAGTGAGGAGAAGCAGAATGAGCGCGAGATGATTTTGAATACGAAGCACAAAAATCGTCGCAAGCGATATGTCGCTTGCGACGAACTGGCGGAGTGGGTGGGATTCGAACCCACGGTACCGTTGCCGGTACACCTGATTTCGAGTCAGGGCCGTTATAACCACTTCGATACCACTCCACATAGCTATGACATTATAACCAATACGAAGCAAAAAATCAAGCCGGGATTTTTTGTTTTTTCTATATATAAATTGGAGGTAAATTTATATACAACTATTGACAAAGTTGCAAGGTGGGTATATTATATATACAAGAAATAAGTCAGGAGCGTGAACGCGATGAAAAAGACATTATACAGCCTGATGCTCAATGACGAGGTGGTGCGCGAGGTGGACGCGCTGGCTCACCGGATGGGCACGAACCGCTCAAACCTCATCAACCAGATTCTTGCGGAGTATGTGGATTTTACCACGCCAGAGCGCCGGATAAACGACGTTCTCTCCGCCATCGACCAGTTGATGCGCCCGTCGCGTGAGCTTGTGCCGTTCTTTGTGCCGAACAGCTTTTCCATGTCGCTCAAGAGCTCGCTTGAGTACAAATACCGCCCGACCATCAAGTACGAGGTGGAGCTCTACCGCGGCACGGACGAGGATATCGGCGAGCTTTCGGTGATGTTCCGCACTCAGTCTCCGGCACTCATCAGTGCCATGACGGAGTTTTTCAGGCTGTGGAAGCACATTGAGGATATGCATCTTGCCCCGCGCACGGGCGCGAAGCACAGCTACGCTCTATACGATGGCAAATTTGTCCGCAGTCTTGCCGCGCCTGACATAAACTGCACCGCGGACGAGCTTGCCTCGGCGCTTTCGGAATACATCACGCTCTTTGACAGACTTATGAAGGATCATCTCACCGGCCGGCTGGACTCCCATGAGGTCGAGGCCGCCTACTACTCCCATATGCTCAATGCGCCGGTACACATCTGATCCTCGGAAAGGAGAACACCATGAACGCGCAGAATTTTACCCAGAAAACTCTTGAAGCGATCCAGACCGCCCAGTCAATGGCGCTGGAGAATCGCAACAATTATATGACCCCGGAGCATATCCTGTATGCTCTTGTCGATCAGGACGGCGGGCTGATACCGTCACTGCTCAGCCGTATGGGCGTGGACTGCAACGCACTGCTGTCGGAGCTTGACAGCGCAATAGCCGCCCTGCCCAAGGTATCGGGAGACTTTCAGGTATACCTCTCGGGCGACGCGAACAGCGTCCTTGCCGCCGCAGAAAAGGCGGCCTCTGCCAGGGGAGATCAGTACGTCTCCGTTGAGCATATCATGCTCGGAATATTCGCCGCGCCTACCGCCACCATAAAGAAGCTTTTCGCCGAACACAACATAACAAAACCCGGCTTCACGGCCCAGCTCTCCGCCGTGAAGTCCGCTCCGGTCACCAGCGACGACCCGGAGAGCACCTACGACGCACTCACAAAATACGGAACCGATCTTGTCAAACGCGCGCGGGAGAATGAGCTTGACCCCGTTATCGGCAGAGACACCGAGATAAGAAACGTTATCCGCATCCTCTCGCGAAAGACGAAGAACAACCCCGTGCTCATCGGCGAGCCGGGCGTGGGCAAGACCGCCATCGCCGAGGGACTTGCACAGCGCATCGTGCGTGGCGACGTGCCCGAGGGACTGAAAAACAAGACCATTTTTTCCCTTGACATGGGTGCTCTCATCGCGGGCGCGAAATACCGGGGCGAATTTGAAGAGCGCCTGAAGGCCGTCCTTGAGGAGATCCGCCGCAGTGAGGGCGGAATAATCCTTTTCATCGACGAGCTTCACACCATTGTCGGCGCGGGCAAGACCGAGGGCAGCATGGACGCCGGTAATCTCCTCAAGCCCATGCTCGCACGCGGCGAGCTGCACTGCATCGGCGCGACCACCCTCGACGAATACCGCAAATATATCGAGAAGGATGCCGCGCTCGAACGCCGCTTCCAGCCCGTCATGGTCAGCGAGCCCGATGTTGAGGACACCGTCTCCATCCTGCGCGGACTCAAGGAGCGCTACGAGGTCTACCACGGCGTGCGCATCCACGACAGCGCCCTTGTCGCCGCCGCGACACTCTCCGACCGCTATATAACCGACCGCTTTCTGCCTGATAAGGCCATCGACCTTGTGGACGAGGCGTGCGCGCTCATCCGCACGGAGATAGATTCCATGCCCGCGGAGCTGGACGACATCCGCCGCAAGATAATGCAGCTTGAGATAGAGGAAACGGCACTGCGTCGTGAGGACGATCAGCTCAGCCGCGACCGCCTTGAGGCCCTGCGCAGGGAGCTTGCCGACCAGAAGGAGAGCTTCAACGAGATGAAGAGCCGCTGGGAGAGCGAGAAAAACAGCGTGGACGAGGTCAAGGCGCTCAAAGCAAAGCTCGAACAGGCGCACGCCGACATCGAAAATGCTCAGCTTCGCTATGAATACGAGACTGCGGCAAGACTTAAATA
Organism: uncultured Oscillospiraceae bacterium; assembly: GCA_964587485.1. Lineage (GTDB taxonomy): Bacteria > Bacillota > Clostridia > Oscillospirales > Oscillospiraceae > Limivicinus. Next base: position 4,438 of record CAZPLL010000063.1, read on the forward strand.
CTCCGTTCTGCCCGACCTCGAGCGTCAGCTTGCCGAGGCCGAGCAACGCAGTGAGGAGCGCAAGTCGGACACTATGGTACACGACACCGTGACGGAGGACGAAATATCCTCCATCGTCGCGAAGTGGACGGGCATACCGGTCTCCAAGCTTATGGAGAGCGAGCGCGAGAAGCTGTTGCACCTTGACGAATACCTGCATCGCCGCGTGGTTGGTCAGGATGAGGCCGTACAGCGCGTGACCGAGGCAATACTCCGCTCCCGCGCGGGCATCTCCGACCCCAACCGTCCCGCGGGCTCGTTCCTGTTCCTCGGCCCCACGGGCGTGGGCAAGACGGAGCTCGCGAAGGCGCTGGCCGAATGTCTTTTTGACGACGAGCACAACATCGTCCGCATCGACATGACCGAGTACATGGAGAAGTTTTCCGTGTCGCGTCTCATCGGCGCACCTCCGGGATACGTCGGCTACGATGAGGGCGGACAGCTCACAGAGGCCGTGCGGCGCAAGCCCTACAGCGTGGTGCTGTTTGACGAGATCGAAAAGGCTCACCCCGACGTGTTCAATATCCTGCTCCAGATACTCGACGACGGACGCATTACCGACTCTCAGGGACGCACGGTGGACTTCAAAAACACCATCATCATCCTGACCTCAAACCTCGGCAGTCAGTATCTGCTTGACGGAATTTCCGATGACGGCAGTATTACGGAGGAAGCACAGAGCGCGGTCATGCAGGAGCTTCGCCGTGCCTTCCGCCCGGAGTTTCTCAACCGTCTGGACGAGACGGTGATGTTCCGCCCGCTCACCCGCGAGGACCTCGGCGGCATAATCGACATTATGGTCGGCGGTCTGCGTGCGCGTCTGGCCGACAAATCGCTCAGGCTTGAGATCACGGACGAGGCGAAGGCGCTCATCATCGACCGCGGCTTCGACCCGCTGTACGGGGCGAGACCGCTCCGTCGCTACCTCCAGAGCAGTGTGGAGACGCTCATTGCGCGCATTATACTCTCCGGCAGGCTGTCCGCGGGCTCTACGATCACCGTGGACGCGGAAAACGGCGAGCTTGTCTGCAAATAAAACAGCGGGCAGGAGGTAACTCCTGTCCGCAAAGATAAAAAACTCTGCCGCAGGCTAAGCTTATCGACGGCAGAGTTTTTTTGATTTATTCCCCGGGAATGGTGACGCTTATGCCGTTGAGCTCAACGCCGCCGTCGGCGGGAATGAGTATGTACCGGCGGCCGTCTATCACACGGGTGTCAATGAGGGCACTGAATTTCGGATCGACCTTTATCGTCACCTCGGGGGTGCAGACCTCAAAGTGCTTCGCGTCGATGATGTTCATGGGGCTCAGTTCCGCGTCCGTGCCGAACTCCTCGCCACACTTTTCGGTAAAGCTTTCGGTGCGCTCGGCGCTCATGCCGCTGTTTTCGAGAATATCCGCGACCTCGTCCACGGTGATGCGAAGCTGTTCGGGATCCTTGCTCTCGCGGTGGAGCTCTATGCGCTCGGAAAGCTGTTCATGGACGGAGCGAACGACGTCATAACTGCAATCCTGCTCAAGCGCGGTGCTGAGCGCGGCACCGAAAGCCTCGCGCTGGCGGACGGGGGACATGGGAACCTCGGTCTTGAACACGGCGTCGATAAATTCCCGATGTATGACCTCGGCACTGCGGGAGTAGAAAAGCGCGGCGTAGATATTCGCGGCGCGATCGTCAAAGGCGGGGAACATGAAGCCCAGCTCCGGCGCGGAGACAAGCTGATTGACGGCGCAGGAGTGAAAGCGGTTCTCGTCCGAGCTGAAGCCGAGGGCGGCCTTGCCGGACTTTACCGGGCATATACTGCACAGAATATAGCTGAATACGCTGTTGCCGTCCTCGATATACTGCCCGTCCTTGCCGCGGTGGGGGACGTCGTAGTTGTCGTTGGCGAGGAGGATGAGGTAGTTCGAGTCGTCCATATCGAGTGCCGCTATGACACATTTATAGAACTCGTCTCTCAGTGCCGCGTCCTCAAGCTTCGTGCGTCTGAGCGCGGAGAGAAGCCTGTGCTCATCGCTGTCCATGACCTGTTTAGTGGCGAAGGATATCTCCATAAGACTTCGCCCGAGCGTGCCGGAAAGGGATTTTCGCAGGAGAGCCAGATATTCCTCGCTCTCCTCCTTGCTCATAAGCCCCATGGACTCATCTACATAGGATATGATCTCTCCGGCGCCGTTGACATAGCAACCGTAGATGTGGTGTATACTGCTGCGCTCGGGGCGTATGCGGCGGCGGATCTCACCGAGTTCCTTGCTGTTCATGCTTTGACTGCTCCTTTGTGTTAAGCTAGGAAAAGTAATTATAGCACAAATGAAGCCTCGCGGCAACGGCGAGATTTGGCGAACCCTTACCTTAAGCTGACGAGAGTCGACCCCCTGTCGCCTGTCGGTGTCACCTATCGGTGCTTTTTGTCCTTTTCGTCTTGATGAGCGTCAGCCCATCTGCGACTCAAAAAACAAAAAATCACCAGATAATTGCCAGCCGACAGTTGCTACGCAGTTTTGCGGGAGAAGATTTGCGTTCAGACGAGGCAAAGACCGCAGGGAATACTTAACGTATTTGCAAGGGCTTTAACGAAGTATGGGCGCAAATCTGCCCTGCAAAACCGATAGGTGTTCGACTCTCGTCAGCTTATGACTATATCGCGTTGTACACCCGTTTCGGCGTCAACATAGATAATGACGCTGCGCCCGTCCGCGTCGGTGTAGCTCATTTCCCAGCAGGCAAGGTCTCTGCCGCCGGGACTGTCAATGACCACGGGGCGGACATCACCGAGGGTCACTCCCTCCGGTTGCTGTACGGAGGTGTATAGCTCGCCCTCCGGCCACACGATGTTCCCGGACTCGTAGTCGTAGCCGTCGGCGCGAAAGGCGTATATACTGCCGTCATCCAGCGCCACGGACACGGTCAGCGTTTTGTCAAGACACAGCGCGTCGCCCATGAGCCGGGCGTAGGTGAACACGGCCGCGCCGCCGTTTTGAGAGCGGGAGATGAGCTCGGTGTCGTCATAGCCGTGCCGGGCGAGAAATTCAAGCGCGGACTGCTCCGCTTCATCGATGCCGACAGTCGCCTCGGCCAATATCCGTTCACTGCCCATGCTGATGATCCCGCGGGAATCCACCCATACCTCCACTCCGCGACAGGAGTAGCATCTGCGGGAGCTATCACCGCTGTATTCATATTTAAGATCGAGCGACTCCGTGCCGACACCGAGAAAGTCGGCCGCAAGCTTTTTCAGCTCCTCGGGGCTTTTAGCCTCCGTCTCCGTGTCGTCCTCCGTGCTGTAGCGCCCATCGTATTTCAGCGCCGTGGGAGCGGCAAAGCTTTCCTCATAATTATTCAACTGCTCGCTGAGCTTTATCTGCTGTGCCGCCTCGCCGACGTTTTCAATGCGCACCTCGCGCGTGTCCATGGTTATGGTGCCGTCGGTGATACTGCTCTGCATTTCGCTCAGGGCGGCCGCGAATTCCTCCGCCGCGGTTGACATATCATACAGCGCACTGCGCTGTTCGTCGCTGAAGCCTCCGTCGGCGGCGTCCGTACAGAGGGAATAGGCATAGTCGCCGGCCACGCCGAGAAAGCCGGATATCCGTGCCATCTCCACGGTGGAGAAGGGCAGGGTGGACATGGCGGCTTCGGCGGCACGCGCGTCGGCGTACACGTCGGAGCATATGCGACAGCACATACCGCTGTCGGTGGCGTAGAGGCTCTTTCTCAGCGCAAGACTCAGATCACCGACCGCGCCGACAGTCTCCTCAAACGCACGGCTTGAGCTGTAGCGGGCCGCAAGGCGAAAGTCGGCGAGCCTGCTGTGGCTCAGCCCGGCATACAGCCCCAGCACCGCTATCGCCGCGCAGGCATAGATACAAAAAAGCTTTCCCGTTTTTCCTTTCATAACGCTCCTCCGTGCGGTGTTTTAGCCCGGGGCGCGAGGTCGGACGGCGGAGGTGACGCTTCCGGTCACGCCGCGCGCCGAAAAAAAACGCCCCGTTCGGCTTTAGCATTGGCCGGACGGGGCGCGATTATTAATGAAATTTATCCCAGCTTTTCAAGAGCGATGTTCAAGCGGCGAAGAGTTTCCTCCCTGCCCAGAATACGGCAGATCTCCACCGCACCGCCGGGAGTGACGGCCTTGCCCGCCGCCGCGATACGCACGGGCCACATGACCTTGGCGTTCTTGACCTCAAGCTCGAGAGCAAGGTTTTCCATCGCGGCCTTTATGCTCTCGTCGTCCCAGACGGGGAGCGCCTCGAAAACGGGGACGATGCGTCCGAGCATTTCCCTTGAGCTCTGCTCGTCGGACTTAGATTTCTTGTGGACGAAAAGCGCGGTATCGTACTCGGGAAGCTCGTCGAAGAAATCGACCTTCTCGGGTATCTCGGTGAGCACCTCGGTGCGCTGCTGGAGCAGGGCGGCGATGGCCGCGGCGTCATAGCTCTCGTTTTTTACACTGCGGCGGATGAACGGCTCCGCTACGGCGGCGAACGCCTCCGGGGACATGGAGCGGATGTAGGCGCTGTTGAAGTACCTGAGCTTTTCAATGTCGAAGATGGCGGGGGACTTGGAAATGCCCTTCATGTCAAAGATGCTCTTGAGCTCGTCCATGGAGAATATTTCCTGCTCGCCTCCGGGACTCCAGCCCAGCAGAGCGACGTAGTTTATTACCGCGTCGGTGAGATAGCCCTGCGCGATAAGGTCCTCGTAGGAGGGATCGCCGTGGCGCTTCGACATCTTGTTGTGCGCGTCACGCATGACGGGGGAGCAGTGGACGTATTTGGGGATATCCCAGCCGAAGCCCTCGTAAAGAAGGTTGTACTTGGGCGCGGAGGAGAGATATTCACTGCCGCGCACGACGTGTGTAATGCCCATCATGTGGTCGTCGATAACGTTGGCAAAGTTATATGTGGGCAGGCCGTCGCGCTTGATAAGCACCTGGTCGTCAAGCGTACTGTTCTCGACCGTGATGTCGCCGAATATCTCATCGTGGAAGGTGGTTGTTCCGCCGTGCGGGATGCGCTGACGGATAACATAGGGCTCACCGGCCGCGGCGCGTGCGTCGGACTCCTCGCGGCTCATGTCGCGGCAGGGGTCGTCACCGCGGTCGAACTCGCCGCTGTCCTCCTCGCTCTCCGCCTTTTCGCAGAAGCAACGGTAGGCGTGTCCCTTTTCAATGAGAAGCTCCGCGTATTCCTTATAGAAGGGGCGGCGTTCTGTCTGCACATAGGGGCCGACGGGACCGCCGACGTCGGGACCCTCGTCATGGTCAAGATGACACTCGCGCATGGTCTTGTAGATCACATCGACTGCGCCCTCGACAAGACGCCCCTGATCGGTGTCCTCGATACGCAGCAGGAATTTGCCGCCGGCGTGACGGGCGATGAGGTAGGTGTAGAGCGCGGTGCGGAGATTGCCTACGTGCATATATCCGGTGGGTGAGGGAGCGAAACGGGTGCGTACCTCGCCGGTGGGGATACGCGCTTCCATCTCCTCGAACCATTTCATGTCTTTCATTTATTATTCCTCCGATTCTCGGTTAAACCGCTTTTCTATATTATTTTATATTTTTACTGTTGTCAAGACGAACTTAATTTGGTAGAATATGTAGACGCAAAAAAACAACGACTGTTTTTCCTTAAGAGGTATTGATATGGATAACAACACACCCGCCAAAAAAACAATGCTTTCCGGCATACAGCCCTCGGGAGATCTCCATCTGGGCAACTATCTGGGCGCGGTGAAAAACTGGGCGGCCCTTGCCGATGAGTTCGAGTGCTATTATTTCATGGCCGACCTGCACAGCATTACCGTCCGCCAGAACCCCGCCGAGCTGCGCCGCCGCTCGGTAAACCAGCTTGCGCAGTACATCGCCTGCGGCCTTGACCCGGAGAAGAACATACTCTTTCTCCAGAGCCACGTCCACGAGCACGCGGAGCTCGGCTGGATACTCAACTGCTACACCATGTTCGGCGAGCTGAGCCGCATGACCCAGTTCAAGGACAAGTGCGCAAAGAATGCCGACAACATCAACGGCGGCCTGT
>CAZPLL010000064.1:0-10206 GCA_964587485.1 uncultured Oscillospiraceae bacterium
TCAGAGTTCTCAGTATGAGTCATCTTTTTTGGAATCTTTATTTTACAACTTACAGCGAAGGACAGCATGGCGTTTACATTGTCCAGCGGAGGGCGTCGGTTACGGCCGTGAAAGTAAAAGTCATCCTTTTGCCGGAGCAGCATATCGTCGAAAACGCGGAAATACTCACTTGCGGCGACGCCCTCCAGACCACGCAGAGTATCGCGGTCATTTGCGTCAAGTATTTGAGGGAGGAAGGCTTTCAGGCTGGCTGACACTGCGGCAAATTTGTCGTCATCAATGCGTATTTTGTGATCACGGCGTGTGCGTTCAACACTCCATCGGGCATTGTAAACCTTGCCGAAAATCATATTGCGTGCAATACGACAGCTTTGCGGAGGGTCATCGGCGACGCGGTATTGACTGCGTCGGAGTATAACGTTGCCACGACTGATACCGCCGGTTCGTACAAGGAACTTACCGCGCGGAGTGCAAAATGTCAATCCGACGCCGCGTTCGGCGCACGCACCCATAAGGGCTGGAGACGCTCCGGCATATGAAAAGCTGATTATCATCTGGAGCGTATGCAGAGGAAAACGCGCCACGGCGGTTTTGTCACGGTTGACGATGACATTTTCCCCGTCAAGGCTGAGCCATGCGTCCTCGGAAGTGACAAAAAGAGTGTTGAGCAAATGTCTCATATATCTTCCTCCGTTTTTGCACGCAGATATGCTTCGACGTTCCTGCTCCGGCACAGCTTCGGCAGACAGAGCTCGCGCAGAGAACAGGCATTACAGCTTTTGCCGGGCTTTACCTTGGGTGTGTGCCGTCTGCGATAGAGGTCGTGCATAGCCTCAATATACTCACGCACGCGGGCGCGAAGTTCATCGGTAAACTCAACGACCTCACGGCGGCGGGTCTCACCGTAAAAGAGCGCACCTTCCGCAATGTCACAACAGAGCATCTCTTCCAGACACATACCCTGCGCACACAGTTGCAGTCTGTCTGCGTCGTTGGCCTTCGGTGAACCGCGTTTATACTCTACCGGATATGGAAGCCATAAGCCCTCGTGTCCGGAGAGCGCGACGCCGAGAGGGGAACGATGAAACTCCACAACGTCGCACTTTCCGCTCACACCCATGGTGGAAGAATGAATTCTCATTCCGCGGGTTATGAGCGTGTCGCCTCGCTGTTCGCGGTCGGTATTGTCATGGGCTTTTTCATGGAGGATGTTTCCCTGTACGGTGAGCAGATTTTCCGCCCACTGCTGTTCAATGTGGATCAAAGCCCACTGTCGACGGCAGAACGAAAAATGCTGTAGTCCGGACAGTTGGAGAAAATCCTCCTCTGAATAGATCACCCCATTCGTTTGCAGGTCACGCCGTCGGGCAGGCTCTCCTCCCGAACGGTCACCTCGTAGTCATTATAGGCTCTGGGGATGGTGACATCCTGCTTACGACAGATTTCCACAAGGTCGAAGAGCTTGTACGCCGGCGCATTGCCCAGTTCGCTGTCATGCCGGAATACGATCAACTCGCGGACTGCCATTTTGCCCCGGGCGGCGGCGTGATCCAGCTCGAACATATTGAGGATCGCCTGCCAAAGAAGTTCAAGATCTTCCTCGGAAAAGCCGGTGGTCTTTCTGGCAAGGTTTGCGCTGATATACCCCTCTGCCCGATACAGGCCGTAGGGTACGATATACTTCCGCCCCATCTCCGTGTCTTTCTTCTCGGCATCCGCCTCCGTAGTGATGGCAACACGGGTGATGGTCACTTCCTGAGGCATGATGGGATCCACGCTTCTGGCGAAGCCCAACTGCACCGGCCCACGAACCTGACCGCAATTCAGGTTGCCTTTGACAAACGTGGTCATCACGGCGCCGAATGTGCGGATATCATAGAAATTGGAACACATGAAATCACGAATGGTCACGTCAAGCTTGTCGTTATCCTTCCTGGCCGCTTTCAGCTTGTCCGGTTCCACACCCACATAGTCGCAGGCTTCCTTATCACTGCGATTCAGGGGGACACCGTCTTTGATGTAGATACGGTAGCCCGGCTCACCTTCTTTCGCGGTTTCCACATAGTTGCGTATCTTCCGCTTCAGGCACACGTCCGTTACCAGTCCATAGCCGGTCTCCGGGTCGATCCGGGGCATATTGCCGGCATCGGGGTCCCCGTTGGGGTTTCCGTTTTCAACGTCAAACAGGATCACAAATTCATAGCGGTTTTTGATGGGTTCCATATTATTTATCCTCCTTCTTTGTGTAGCGGGCTTGCTTCTGATGATAGTAACCGAGGTTAAAGGAGCCCTGCTCCGGTAATGTAAGGCGAACGGGATTGTTTTCACCCAGAATACATTTAAGCTGTCCGATCTGCTTATCGTAGTAGACTTTCTGGGGTGTGCTCAGCTTTCGCAAATGCTTTTGAGCCAGATTATCCAGAATCGGGAAAATGACAGCGGGGGTGGCAGAGGCGGAATTAAAATACTTATCCTTGATAGTAGCGTTGATTCCGGGATTGGCGGCTTCCTGCAATGCCTCATATACGGCAAACAGACGGCCAAGGGTGTACGGGATGTTGGTGCTGGCTTCATTCAGACTCACGGTCAATACCTCCTTGGGGCAAAGTTCGGTTGTATTTTTCAGGTAATAGGCTTTCAGAATTGCCGCCCGCCCGGGGGTGATTTTCCGCTCGGCACGGATGCGCAGCATGGTCGCTTCCAAAAGAGACGCCGGATACGCGGAACCGGAAAAAATCGCCCGAGCAACCGCGCCGGCCATAACCGGGCTGGGAGCTTTGTCGGTAGTTTTCGGGTTCACGGTTTCTTTCAACAATGCCCACAACGGCATGTCGGACAAGCGGATTCTGATGATTTCCAGCCGCCGGTAATGCTCTGCCACATTTCTCATCAGTTCACCGAAAGAGCTGCTATAAAAGAACCGAACAGACAGCCGGGCGGCATTGGGCGCAAGTCCCAGAATATAAAAGCGGCGACTGAGATCCAGAGAAAGCTCCTCGCAGGGAAGCCCCTGCGCCAGCTTGTTGACTATGCTGCGCAAATTGTCTGTGGTGATCTGCTCGGGAGGGGCATCACCGAAGCACATAAAATTCGCAATGAGATTGTATTCCGGCTCCGCGCCCTCTGCCCAACAGACCACGGTCGTATCTCCGAGGCGGTGGACGTTTTCACGATCTGCCAACAGGTGATTCAGGGCGGCGGTATAGGCGAAGGCGGCATATTTTCCCACAGGGGCGTTCAGGCTCTGCTCTTTCCCATAGGAGCAAAAGGCGGGGGCATTGAAAGAAACGATGGCTGCACCGCTGGGCTGAGCGCCGGTGACACCTTTGATGGGAGGGTGTACCGGTTCGGGAATGTCCTGCCTGCCGGTGACCAGACACTGCGAGGTTGAGCCCTCTGCGCTGGAATAGTGGCGATCCCACGCGAGACAGATTTCAGGGTCGTCCTGCGCAAACACTCCATTCACAAGGAAGGTCAGGTTGCCGCCCTTCATGATTTCATCCCAGTTATCCGTCAGGGCGGGATGCTCCTGCGCGGTTTCCGGCTCCCATGTGTCGAAGAATGTGAGGATCGCTTTGGCGGTTGCGGAATCCACTTCATCAAGTAACTGATGGTGAAGCTCCTTGCAGGCGGTAAAACACTGCCTGCTCCGCTCCGGCTTGCCTTTTGCATCCGCGCCCAGAAGATAGCTGGAATTGTCCCAGAGAAAGTTGGGGAGAACGCCGACGGTTCGGGTGACGGCGGCAGGAAGCTTCATCAACTGCGGCCTCAGAACGGTTTTCTTTCCCGCGGAAGTGGGTATCACCGTCGGAATGACCTGCGTTAAGTTTCCCTGCTCGTCAAGGGACAGCGCAAAACTGATTTTTGCTGGGACCCAGCCGGGACGGGCAATCTCACCACGTTCAACCAGATCTTCATACAACCTCGTTAATGCCTGCATGATCATCCCATCACCTCCAGACTGTCCACGGGCGGGACTTCCAGAACGCCGTTGCGAAGCACTGCCCGGAAAAGTTTCGGGGTGATATTTTCTTTGTCCCGGTAATCCATATCCAGCAGGATCCAGCCTAAATCCTTTTCTCCCTGCAATTCCTCCGGGCAAGCCGGGATTTGAGTGCATGGGCGAAAATTCGCAGGAAACTCCCGAACACCGAAGCAGGGCTGATGATAAAATTGCCCTTTTTCCAGACGTCTGCGCATGATGTCCTGAAATTTCCCGGGATTGTCCGTCGCGTTTGCCTGAGTGGTCATCTCAAAGTGTGCCTCAATAACATAACGCACATCACGCAAAACCATGGCGGCTCTTTGCTGGATGCTCTCCGGGGTGGCCAGATACAGCTCACCGCCGTGTTCCATGACTCTTTTCGCATTTCTGGCGCTGATGGTGTCCTTCACTTCGTTTCGACGGATGTTGGTGAAGCGAATGGGGTTGCATACATAGATCCGGTCAATGACCCAGCGCATACCCGGATGCCAGTAGATAGCATCCAGCAGGCCACGGGCGGCAGAGGGAGTCATTACATCATAACTGACCCGTTCCACCTTGAACTCCGGACGAGAGTAGCAGGCGTAATCGCCCCAGACCTCCACAAAGACAGACATATCCTCACTCCTTTTCTTTTTTGTTTTGCTGATAATATCAGTATAGCACCTTATATGTCCGATAAAGCGTACTGTTACGCAAAAAATCCTTTTCCGAATTCCGCTCGCGGGGACAGTCCCGTTTCAGAATGGTACAGCTCGGGATTGGTCAGGATGCCGCTGTTGTCATCCACCATGCGAACATCTCCCGAGGCGACCAGCAACTTGAACTGCTCCTCGTAAAGATTGACGCAGTACTGCCCGGCTTCACGGTAGTCCTGACGATTTGCAATACCGTCTGCGATCCGCTGACACACCGCCGCGCCCTCTTCCGTGGGGATATACACGGTTTTCGTATTCTGATCGATCATATGGAACTCCTCGGCTACGGTTTTGAACGGCAACATACAGCCGCGAATCCCGGCTCTCAGGTGGCGCACAGCGTCGCTTTTATCCAGATTGTCCCCGACCAGTGAGTGCCACGCGGCAAAATACTTCTGAATGGTTTCAGCGTCATCGACAGCCGACGATTGACGCAGCACCTCACGGGCGGCACCGATGTTGACCTGTTGCAATAACGGCGCGGGCTGCTCTCCCTCAAAGTAGGTGACAATGCTTTCCTGTATGGGGCGTTTCCCTTCCCGATTGCATCGCCCGGCGGCCTGGATCAGAGAATCCAACCCAGTCATTTGCCGATATACGGAAGGAAAGTCCACATCCACTCCGGCCTCAATCAAAGAGGTAGACACAACACGGCACACAAGACCGCTTTTCAGTCGCTCCCGTATCTGCTGTAAAACGTCTGTACGGTGCTTTGGACACATGAGGGTCGACAGATGAAATGCGCCCTCTGCCGGTAGCAGGTTGAAAATATCCTGCGCCATTTTGCGTGTGTTGACGATGCAAAGCACCTGCTCGCTTCGGATTAATTTCTCTGCCAATTCCGCGTTGCTCAGCTTGCCCCCGTTTTGATAAGTCACCCGCCGAAATTGCCGGTATATCTCTTTGGCCTGCGGGCAGATCTCCGTCACGGAAAGCTCCGGGCAGAAGTCCCAAATCAGATCTTCCAGCACCGGTTGCGTCGCGGTACACAAAACCGCGGTGGCTCGAAAGTGGGCAACCAGATTTGCCATCACGCCGACACAAGGCTTTAACTGAGAGCCAGGTATCATCTGGGCTTCGTCAAAAATAATGACACTGTTTGCAATGCTGTGTAGCTTGCGGCATTTGGAAGGAAGATTGGAATACAGCGATTCAAAAAACTGCACCGCCGTAGTGACTATGATCGGCGCATCCCAGTTTTCGCTTGCCAGACGCTGACGTCGGTTTTGCTCGGAGAGCTCTTCGTCGTTGTCGAATTGCGCGTTGCAGTGGTGCTCGATCACATTTCTGTCTCCGAGAATGTCTCGGAATACCTTTGCGTTCTGCTCGATAATGGACGTATACGGAATGACATAAATAATTCGCTCCAATCCGTTTTCTACCGCGTGTTTCAGCGCAAAGGCCAGAGATGCCACGGTTTTCCCGCCGCCTGTCGGCACGGTCAGCGAGTACATCCCTCTCGGTGACGACGCAACATCCATGCATCGGCTCAAAATTTGACACCGATATTCATTCAGTTGATTCTTTGGCGGGAACCACGGCTTTATGTAGGTGTCCAGGCGTCGTAAAAGTTCGGGAAGAGAATCATATTCCGGTCGCTCCGTGGGGGACATGAAGGACTCCGTATCCAGATAATCCGCATCCACCAAGCATGAGTAGAGCATACGAACCCATAGTGCCTGCGCAAATCTGTCCTTTAGCTGTGGCATTGGGATGCCGGACTCCAGCGTACCGTCCCATTCATACGCGGGGATCCCCTGCTTCCCCTTTTTGCATCTGCCTATAAATGTCTGCTCTCCTGCTGTATCCGTTGGATTTCCGAAATTCGGCAATCCCCCGTGATGCCCGGCAACACAGCAACCCGCCAGATTTTCTCTGATTTGTACACATTCCAGCGCACCGGCGGTTGCATGGTCTACCTTTGGGCCACCATTCAGGCGACGCTGAAACGCAAGAGAGCTTTTGCCGATATCGTGCGCCATTCCCAGCAGGGCACCCCGCCGTGCTTCATGAAACGCGGAGGCAAATTTTTCGCTACGCTTCGCCGTGCCCTCTAGATGCTCGGCAACGGTTTGAACCTCGCCGCTTTCTTTGATGTGTGCATAATATATCATTTGTTGTGCACTCCCGAATTTTATTGTAACCATTATACAACTATTGACGAAATATGTAAATGCTGTTTGTGCCAAACTGCAATAAACGGTGAAGCATTACAATAGATGTGAGACTGCGGCATAGAAAAAGGCGATTGAGTAAGTCAGAATAAAGTTGTCACAGCCCAAACTAACGAAAGGACTCAAACGCCACGGAAGCAGAGAAGCCCTTATTCCAAAATCCCATCGGCCTCACAGCCCACTTCCCGGCGCGCATACGGAACAGAAATTAAATTGGATACAGGTCTACCACCGTCGTAACCCAAACATCAGCATACGCGGGTTGTATGGCAAGCTGCGTCAGATTTGCAAAACTTTTTCGTTTTCTTTCCGCGGCGTATGTGTTATTATTAATTCATCCTGCACGGAAAAACCAAATACAAGGAGGAAAACATATGTCCATAAGAGAAATCAGCTACCCCTCCGCCAACGGGCGCGACACCATCAGGGCGTGGGCCTACACCCCGCTCGGCAAGCCCCGCGCGGTCATCCAGCTCATCCACGGCTTCGGTGAGCACTCCCGCCGCTATCTGCACATGATAAGCGCGTTTCAAGCGGCCGGCTTCGCGGTCTACGCCGACGACCACATCGGTCACGGTAAGACCGGCTATGACGGCAACACCCTCGGCGACCCCCACTCCGGCGGATACATGACATACCTGAAGGATGAAAAGGCTCTGCACGATATCGCCGCGAAGGACTTTCCCGGTCTGCCCTACTTCGTTTTCGGCCATAGCTGGGGCTCAATGCTCGGCCGCGCATATGCCGCGTTGTACGGAGAGGATCTGCGCGGGCTCATGCTCTGCGGACTGGTGTCTCAGTTCAAGGGTGCGGAGCTTGAGCTTCACGACGAGGCAATAAAGGCCGCCGTTGCCGCCGACCCGTATCAGGGCGTCGGTGAATGGTTCGGCAAGGTGTTCCTCGACATGACGGCGCGCATCGAAAACCCCAACGGCCCATCCGACTGGATCGCCTGCAACGCCGATGTTGTTGCCGACCACGCGGGCGATATGTTCAACAGCTTTGACGTCACGCTCGAGCTGGTGTGGGATCTGGTGGAGCTGTACGGCTTCATCGAACGCCCCGAGTGGGCGGAGATGGTGCCCTCCTCCCTGCCGGTATACCTCATCTCGGGCGATCAGGATCCCTGCGGCAACTACGGTGAGGGGCTGTACCATGTGGCAAATCTCCTTGCCGAGAGCGGCAACAAGGATGTTCGCGTCAAGGCATACAGCGGCTACCGCCACGAGATACACAACGAGCCCGAGCTTCGCTGTGAGGTCGAGGCGGGACTTGTGGAATTTGTGAACAGCGTTCTGGCGTAAAACTCCTCAAAAAAAGCGTTCCCGACAGCATTGCGGGAACGCTTTTTCATTATTCATTATCTGTTACGCATGACGTTCTTCATGCGCAGGCCGTGGTCGAGTATGCTCTTTCTCAGACGCAGGTTCTTGGGCGTGACCTCAAGGAGCTCATCGTCGGCAAGGAACTCAAGGCACTGCTCAAGCGAAAGCTGTCTCGGCGGGACAAGGCGCAGTGCCTCGTCGGAGCCGGAAGCGCGTGTATTGGTCAGGTGCTTGGTACGGCAGACGTTGACAGGGATATCCTCGCTCTTGGGGCAAACGCCCACGATCATGCCGCCGTAGACCTTGGTGCCGGGGGTAATGAACATTGCGCCGCGCTCCTGAGAGTTCCAGATGCCGTAGGCGCACGCCTCGCCCTGCTCCCACGCGATGAGAGAGCCGGTATTGCGGCGGGCGATGTCGCCCTTGTAGGGCTCGTAGCGCTCGAACACGGAGGCAAGGATGCCCTCGCCCTTGGTGTCGGTGAGAAATTCGTTGCGGTAGCCGAAAAGCCCGCGGGAGGGAACGAGGAACTCAAGCTTCACGCGGTTGCCCACCGGGGTCATTTCAAGGAATTCTCCCTTGCGTGCGCCGAGCTTTTCCATGACAGAGCCCATGCAGTCGGTGGGAACGTCAACCACGACGCGCTCGACAGGCTCACAGCGAACGCCGTCGATCTCCTGATAGAGCACGCGCGCGGGAGAGACCTGGAATTCGTAGCCCTCGCGGCGCATGGTCTCGATGAGGATGGAAAGGCTCATCTCTCCGCGCCCGGCAACGTTGAAGCTGTCGGTGCTGTTCTCCACGTCGGTCACGCGCAGGGAGACATCCTTCATCGTCTCGCGCATGAGACGCTCGCGTATCTGACGGGAGGTGACGAACTTGCCCTCGCGTCCGGCGAAGGGGCTGTCGTTGACGGAGAAGGTCATTTCCAGCGTCGGTGCGCCGATCTTGACAAATTCGACAGGCTCCGCAAAGCCTCTTGCGCAGATGGTGTCGCCTATCGTGACCTCGCCTATGCCGCTCATGGCGATGATATTGCCGGCGGATGCCTCGGTCACGGGAACGCGGTTGAGCCCCTCAAACTGGTAGAGGGAGACAGCCTTTGCCCTGGTGCTGGCGGCATCGGGGTCGTGGTAGTTGCAGACCTCTATCTCCTGATTCTGTTTGATAACGCCGCGCTCGATACGACCGACGGCGATGCGCCCCACATACTCGTTGTAGTCGATACTGCTCACGAGCATCTGGAACGGCTTATCCACATCGCACTCCGGCGCGGGAATATACTCGAGAATAGTCTCGAAAAGCGGCTTGAGATCCGTACCCGGCACATCGGGCGAATAGCTGGCGGTGCCGTTCCTGCCGGAGCAGAAGAGCATGGGGGAATCAAGCTGTTCGTCGGTGGCGTCAAGATCCATGAGGAGCTCAAGCACCTCGTCGATGACCTCATGTATGCGCTGGTCGGGACGGTCGATCTTGTTCACGACGACGATAACGCGGTGTCCCAGCTCAAGCGCACGGCTGAGGACGAAGCGGGTCTGGGGCATGGGGCCCTCGGCCGCGTCCACAAGAAGGACAACGCCGTTGACCATCTTGAGTATACGCTCAACCTCGCCGCCGAAGTCGGCGTGACCCGGAGTGTCAACTATATTGATCTTTGTATCGCCGTACCAGACGGCGGTATTTTTTGCCATGATGGTTATGCCGCGCTCACGCTCAAGGTCGTTTGAGTCCATTACACGGTCAACGACCTCCTGATTCTCTCGGTACACGCCTGACTGCTTGAGCAGCTCGTCAACGAGCGTGGTCTTGCCGTGGTCAACGTGGGCGATGATGGCTACGTTTCTGAGTTTATCCATAAATCTTCGCAACTCCCCTGCGTTTACTATGTCTCTGATTCCTTTTCAACACAACCATATATTCTATCACCGATGGTATAAGAAAGCAACAGTTTTTTCAGATATCTCGCGGTCTTCTAAATTGCAACATAAAGATTCCACAAAGTTAGGCAACAGATAATTGCTGGA
>CAZPLL010000065.1:0-9532 GCA_964587485.1 uncultured Oscillospiraceae bacterium
AGTTCATGGGCTTGATGGCGTAGTCCTCGCCGTCGATGACGGTGGTGTACATATTGTCCTTGTAGTGATCCCAGTGGCCGGAGGTCTCCCACAGGGTGCGGCGCATGATCTGCGGGGTCTGGATCTCGACGTAATCCCACTTTCTGTGTACCTCACGCCAGTAGTCCACAAGGGTGTTTTTCAGCACCATGCCCTTGGGCAGGTAGAACGGGAAGCCGGGAGCCTCGTCGCGGAATGCGAACAGTCCCAGCTCGCGGCCGAGCACACGGTGATCGCGCTTTTTTGCCTCTTCGATGAGCTTTTCGTACTCCTCAAGCTCCTTCTGACTGCGGAAGGCGATGCCGTTTATGCGGGTGAGCATCTTATTCTTCTGGTCGTTCTTCCAGTAGGCACCGCTCTGCTGAGTGATCTTGAACGCCTTGAGCGCCTTGGTATAGCAGATGTGCGGGCCGACACACATATCAATATACTCTCCCTGCTGGAAGAAGCTGATCTCCGCGTCCTCGTCCAGGTCGCCGATATGCTCTACCTTGTACTTCTCCTGACGCTCCTCCATGAGCTTTACGGCCTCCTCTCGGGGCAGAACAAAAGCCTTGAACGGAAGATTTTCCTTTGTGATCTTGCGCATCTCCTCCTCGATGGCTCTCAGGTCATCGTCGGAAAGCTTTCTCTCGCCGAGGTCAACATCGTAATAGAAGCCCTTTTCGGTGGCGGGGCCGAAGGCAAAGTCCGCCTCGGGGAAAAGGCGCTTGATGGCCTGTGCCATGATGTGTGCGGCGGAGTGTCTGAGGACGTGAAGCTCCTCCTCTGCGGGGCACTCGGAAACAACGCCGTGGCTGTCGATAATTTTCATGATTTTTCCTCCCTTAAAGTTTGAAAAGCACCCCTGACGCAGATAACTGCATCAAGGGTGCGGAATATACGCACGGTTCCACCTTGGATTTTAACTCTAAAAGCGATCTAACGTCCGCCAAACGGGACGGCATTTCCTCCGTCCGGCTCGGGAGCGGTCGCGGCTGCTGTGCGTCAGGCGGCTCGCACCGAATGTCGCCCTCTCTGAAACGTCTTTTACAGCCGTGTTCTCCGTCGTTGCCTTTAGCTTTCGGCCATTGTATCACCGGATCGCGCTTATGTCAAACATTTTTCCGAAATTAAGCTCAGTCCGCCTTTTCCTTTTTGAGGGCGGCTCTGCGCATGACCTTTCCGAGCTCGAACACGGGAACAGTAGTGAGCGAAAGCCCCGCCGAGATGAGCAGCTCATTGAGCTGGAAGGTGCCCGGCCGGATATCAAACACCTGCTGGAGCCCGGGCAGGTACACGGCTGCAAGGGTGAGGAGCGTCGTCACGACGAATGCGCCCACGAGCCACCAGTTGATATTCTTCAGCATATGCCCGGAGAACAGCGAGCCCCAGCGCGAGCGCATATTTATGGCGCACATCATCTCGGCAAAGTTGACGGTCAGGAACGCCATGGCCATCGCGTTTACGCAGACGGTCCCGCGGAACACACCCGCGAAAGAGCCCATTTCGAGATGGTAGCCGATAAAATAGGCCGCCAGCTCTATTATCGCCAGATAAACGCCCTGCCACACCATGTCCGCGCCCGCTCCGTGCGAGAACAGCCCGTCGGAGGCCGCGCGGGGCTTACGGCGCATCACGTCGCCCTCGGCCTTTTCCATGCCCAGCGCCAGCCCCGGCAGAGAGTCCGTCACCATATTGATCCACAGAAGATGCACCGGCGTGAGTATGGTGAAGTTGAAGAGCGAAGCGAAGAACATGATGATGACCTCGCTCATGTTCGTGGAGAGCTGGAATTGCAGAACCTTGCAGACGTTGTCGTATATCTTTCTGCCCTCCTCGACGGCATTGACGATGGTGGCAAAGTTGTCATCCGCAAGCACCATGTCGGCCACACCCTTGGTGACGTCGGTGCCGGTGATGCCCATGCCGATGCCGATATCGGAGGCCTTGATGGAGGGCGCGTCGTTCACGCCGTCGCCGGTCATGGCCGTGACCATGCCGCGGGCCTTCCACGCGCGGACTATTCTTGTCTTGTGCTCGGGCTGGACGCGGGCGTAGACGGAGTATTTAACGACCTCCTCCACAAGCTCCTCGTCGGAGAATTTATCAAGCTCGGCGCCGACTATAGCCTCGCTCTCGTCGGAGATTATGCCGAGATCCCTGCCGATGGCAACGGCGGTGTCCCGATGGTCGCCGGTGATCATGATGGGTCTGATGCCGGCCTCGCGGCACTCCTTTATAGCGTCGTAGACCTCGGGACGGCAGGGGTCGATCATGCCGACAAGCCCGATGAAAACAAGCTCCTTTTCAAGCTCCTCCGCCTCGAAGGACGTGGGGAGCCCGTCATATTCGCGGTAGGCTCCGCACAGGACGCGCAGTGCCTTGTCCGCAAAGCCCTTGTTCGCACGGCCGATCTCCGCCTTAAGCTCGTCGGTCATGGGGACGACCCTGCCGTTCATGAGATAGCCGGTGCAGTGCGCAAGCATCACGTCGCACGCGCCCTTGGTATACTGGATATATCTGCCGTTTACCGCGTGAACGGTGGACATCATCTTGCGTGCGGAGTCAAAGGGCGCCTCGCCCACGCGCGGCTCCTCACGCTCAAGCTCGTGGTCGGGAAGCCCCAGCTTATAAGCGTAATTTACCAGTGCGCATTCGGTCGGCTCGCCCTCGGCGGTATCCTCTCCGGGGCGTATGGTCGCGTCGGAGCAGAGCGCCATCGCGCGGGCAAGTAGCAATTTGTCGGAGGTGAACTCCTCCACCACGGTCATTTTATTCTGGGTGAGGGTTCCGGTCTTATCGGAGCAGATTATCTGGGTACAGCCCAGAGTTTCAACGGCGGTGAGCTTGCGGATGAGCGCCTGACGCTTACTCATCGCGGTGACTCCGATGGAGAGGATGATGGTCACGACCGCGGGCAGTCCCTCGGGTATGGCGGCGACGGCCAGCGCGATGGCCGCAATGAACGTGTCGAGCGCGGTGTTGCCCAGCAGAGCCCAGCTAAACGGTGCCTCGGAGAGGACGAGCGCCTCGGTCACGCCGACAGCGAAAACGAGTATGCATATGCCGATAACCAGCTTCGTGAGGAAATGGCTCAGCTCCGCCATCTTCTTCTGGAGCGGGGTCTGCTCCTTTTCGGCCTGGCTGAGCGCCTCGGCTATCTTGCCCATTTCGGTGTCCATGCCGACGGCGGTGACGACTGCCTTGCCGCGGCCGTAAACGACGGTGGAGCCGCTGTAGAGCATATTCTTTCTGTCTCCGAGAGGCACATCGGCGCTGTCACGGCAGTAGAGTACGTCGATCACCTTGCTCACGGGGACGGATTCGCCGGTGAGTGCGGCCTCCTCTGCCTTGAGGCTGTGGGATTCGATTATGCGGCAGTCCGCGGGGACGGCGTCGCCCGCCTCGAATACTACGACGTCACCGAGGGCGATATCCTCGCTCTTTATGACGACTACCTTGCCGTCGCGCAGTACCTTGGAGGTGGCGGCGGTCATCTGCATGAGAGCATCCATGGCGGCCTCGGCCTTGCTCTCCTGCACAAGTGACATGATGGTGTTGATGATAACGACGACGAGTATAACCAGTACATCGGCAAAGTCGGCGAGCCCGAAGTCTCCCCCCGTCTCAAGTACCGTGACCGCGGCCTGTATCGCAGCAGCGACGATCAGCATGATTATCATCGGATCGGCCAGAGAGTTGAGGAACTTTCTGGCGAGGCTCTCCTTCTCAGCCTCCCTGAGCTTGTTCTTGCCGTTCTCGGCAATGCGTCTTTCGGCCTCGGTCTGGGCAAGGCCGTTCTCCGTAGTCTGGAATTCGTTCAGTACAGCTTCTTTTTCCTCGCAGTAGTACTTCATCGAGGTACTCCTTTCAAAAACAAAGAGACCTTTACAGTCTCCTCGAACTGTAAAAGTCTCGCTAAATACTGTCGTATCCGGGGCGCCGAGCCCGAAGGCTGAGATGACGACGCACCAACGCCCTTATGGGCGCAAGCTACTCCCTTTTATATGCACAGTTTACCACACCCGCACCCGCAAAGTCAACCGAAAAAAGCGGAAAACTCAGCGATATTCAAATTATTTTTATACCTGTGCCCCCGGCCATGCCCGCCAGCACATTCTACAGCAAAGCCGTAAAACTTGAAAGCAACAATTGAGTATATCAAAAGTTCGGAAAAGTGTAACATTTCGTTCGGGGCCATACAGCAATATAAAACGGTGAAGGCCCTGCTTTTAAATACAGTAATTAATACCGGCCCTGACGTTCATGCGTCGGCGCCGTTCAGCGTGTCAAACAATCGCCAACGCCTTGGCTCGCTTACATGGCGCCTGCGGACGCACACGTCACGGCATCCTCCGCGCCTCCTCTCCCAGCGGGAGATGCAATCCTCCCTTGTGCTCCGGCTACTTTGCCGCGTGAGAGTTCAATACTTTTTACAGCCAACGGCCCCGGAGAGTTTTCCCTCCGGAGCCGTTCACTGTCTCATATTATATATTGAAGCGGAAATTGGTTATGTCTCCGTCCTTCATGACATACTCCTTGCCCTCGAGGCGGAAAAGTCCCTTTTCCTTCGCGGCCTGCATACTGCCGCAGGCCTTCAGGTCGTCAAAAGCCACTATCTCCGCACGGATGAAGCCGCGCTCGATGTCGGTGTGTACCTTTCCGGCGGCTCTGGGTGCCTTTGTTCCGCGGACTATCGTCCATGCGTGAACATCGTCCTCCCCGGCCGTGAGGAACGAGATGTAGCCCAGCAGATCATAGGATGTTCTGATTATGCGGGCAAGACCGCGCTCGGTAAGTCCCAGCTCCTCCATGAACATTTCGGCTTCATCGGCGTCCATGTCGGAGATGTCCTCCTCAAACTTCGCCGCGACAGGCAGAACCGCCGCGCCCTGCTCGGTCGCAATGGCGGCAAGCGCCTTGAAATTCGCGTCGTTTGCGTAATCGCTCATGCCGTTTTCGTCGAGATTGGCAACGTAAATAACCGGCTTTATGGACAGGAGTCCGTTATCCCGGAGAATGTCCCTGTCCTCGTCGGTAAACTCGAAGTCGCGCGCGGGCTTCCCGTCGGACAGGTGCTCGATAAGCGCCTCGCACATCTCGCACTCGCGCTTGTACTTTTTGTCCCCGCCCTTGGCGTTCTTCTTTGCGCGCTCAAGACGGCGCTCCACGATGTCAAGATCCGCAAGGATAAGCTCAAGATTGAGCGTCTCCGCGTCCCTCGCGGCATCGGCCGACTCGAGGAAAATATCCTCGTCGTCAAAGCACCGCACCACCTGCACCAGCGCATCCGTCTGGCGGATGGTATTGAGCGCCTCGTTGCCCTTGCCGCTGCCCTTGCCTATGCCGGCCACATCCACGAATTCAATGGTCGCGGGGGTGTATTTCTTGGGGTGATAGTAGTCCGCCAGCCAGTCGAGACGCTCGTCCGGAACCTTCGCGACACCGATGTTGGGCTTTGCCATGGCGTTGGCGTAGCTCCCCGTCTCGGCCTTGGAGCCGGTGAGAGCATTAAAAAGCGTGGTCTTGCCGACGTTCGGCAACCCGACGATACCTAATTTCATATATATTCATTCTCCTTTAGCGCGTTCTATGTCCCGGTAATTATACCACCTAATGTTTAATACCTCAAGAGCCGAATTGACAATGTTTGCAAATCATATATAATGTTATCAATGTTTGTCGAAAGTTTGTCGAAATTCGCAAAAAGGAGACCGTATATGTTTGCCCCAAAGTCCGTAGAGAAACTGGAAAGCGGAGATTATTGCTACCGTTATCATGTATGCTCCGGTACACGCGCTGAACTACTCAGCGCAGTGTATCTGTGTAATCACTTCCTCACCAAAGTATTCCTTACAGATTTCGATCACTTCGGAGTGTATCATCTTTGTGAAATACCTGATTCACTCTGGCGTCAGTCCGATAGTACCGCTTTTTTCTTTGATGGCGAAAAAGAGGAAATACACTTTAGCCTCGAAATCAAAGAAGAAGGATGTATGTTCGCTCAAAGGTCATACTTCTTCGTCACAACACCGGATCCAAATTTTGATTTAGAAGCTTTTTTCAAACGAAAAACCGGTGGAAAATACATACCGTCCTCCCCGGAAGAGCCTATGCCGGAACGCTGGCAAAAGCCGTTCACTAAATCGCGCGACATTAGCTATTGTAACCTCGAAATCAGCAGGTATTATGGTGTATACGGTGACCTCTCCAGTCTGAGTTACACGATGCCGTACACAGATCTTCATGGGGATGACGATGATAATATGGTCAGCATTATAAAAGAGATTCTGCAAGAATCTACAGCGCCTTCATCCGACGGCAAGTTCCGCGCTGGAACACATACTTATGACCCGTTTGATCGGATCAACAGCCCGTATTTGAAAGAGATTGACTGTGAATTGACGTTTCAGCGACATTTAAGCGTGGACGAGATATATGAGTACGACAGCTTCTTTAGTGGTATCCTCGCCGAGGCTTTTGATTCGTTCCGAAATAGTCGTCTATAACTATCGAGGTTTTACGACTATCGACTACAGAGAGACGTAAAGCCCCATGTGGTCATCGTTTTGCAAAGTCCCTACGTCGGGCGCAGGTTTTCACATAAGATAATATCCCCGCCACAGTTTTCTCCCTGTGGTGGGGATGCTTTTTAGTTCCATTCCTCGGCTAAGAGGAAATCTCGGATATTGCGGTGCTTGATACCGTTTCGGCTCATGTCGACCTCGTCTAGAGGCGTAGCATATTTTAAGTGCTTTTCTGTTTCAGGTATATCTCATACAGAGATTTTGAAAAATACAGGTGGCTGTACATCATGCTCTGTGCCGCTATGGGGTCACGATCCCTCAGGGCTTCCAAAACTCTGGCGTGACTTATATGACGAACAGCATCCTGATCCATAGACCCTGCCTCAATATTTATGGCAATCAGGTTTTTAAGCATTGAGCCGATTGCTTTCGTAATCACCGTAAGCAGGCCGTTATGTGATGCCTCATATACCATCATGTGAAACTCATAGTCTAAATCCGCTTTTTCCGTATTCGACAAGTTGGAACTCTTGAGTTCTCTTCTTACCCGCTCCATATTATCAAATTCTTCGTCCGTAGCATTCATCGCAGCCAATGCAGCCGCATTAGGTTCGAGAATCAACCTGGTTTCAATTACATCAAGAACGCCAAAATTATGTGTCGCGGCAATTCGACTAAGCACAGCCGCCAAATCGTCGGCCTCTGGTTTGGTAATATATGTACCGCTCCCGACAATGGTTTTCGCAAGGCCACGTTCACTGAGGAGCTTTAGAGCCTCCCGGATAACTGCTCGGCTAACCGAATACTCGACAGCCAATGTCTGTTCAGAGGGGAGCTTATGTTCAAGATAGCAACCGGCAATAATATCCTTCTCAAGTCTGTCGGCTATATACTCATACATATGTTCACTTTTATTGATATCTGTTACGTCCATATTTACCACACCTCACTGTTGATACTGGCATTATATTCCAACATCTGGGGTTGCGTCAATAAAATCTGACAAAAGGATTAAAAATACTTTTTGACCCGTTAATAGAATATCGACGGTTTTCGTATAAAAGCGCAGAATCTGTTTGACATATTTGGGAGTATATTTTCACTCAAATCGCTTAATTAATAGGTATGCAAAAGTTTTTTCTCCTTGGCGTTTCGTGGAAATCGTTAAAAAATAGTCATTCTGCATCGCGCAGTCCGCAAATATTTATGTAAATTGCACAAAAAATCGTTTGAGATTATGTTGAACTAAGAGAATTATATTCTGCAGAAAAAAAACAGTCTTGCACTTTCTGCTTTTTTTGATTATATATATATTAACCTGTAAGACAGATTTCGGAATAGCAACTTGGAAGGAGGTTTGCTTTTACCCCCCCCGCAACGTAGAACAACACAAAATATAGTGAAAAGAAAGGATGCCTATTATGGAACAAAAATCAGGTAGCAGGAAGGTATGGTTAACTACTTTCTGCGTAGGTAATGTGGGTTATGAAATGCTGTACGAGTTCTTCAAGAACTTCCAGAACTTCTTCCTCACAGAAATTTGCCAATTCAGCACGACCCTCACAGCCACTGTCATTACGGTGGTAAATATCTTCAAAGCGATTTTCACTCCTATTTCCGGTATGTTGATCGACATGGATCCCTTCAAGGCAAGAGATAAGCACACCCCGTGGATAAGACTGATGTCGGCTTTCCTTGGCGGTCTTTTTATTCTGATGTCCTGGCTTGCCTGGCAGGGTGGAAACAAGACCCTGATCCTAGTTATTTTCAGTATTTTCTACCTTTTACCGGTTCTTCTGCAGAACGGTTATCGTAGTGCAATCTCGTCTATTGCAATG
Organism: uncultured Oscillospiraceae bacterium; assembly: GCA_964587485.1. GTDB lineage: Bacteria > Bacillota > Clostridia > Oscillospirales > Oscillospiraceae > Limivicinus. The sequence goes on from CAZPLL010000065.1 coordinate 8,387, forward strand.
AACTCAAATGAGGCCAGCTTCCTTGCGGCCGGTGTCAACACCGGCTCCAATGTCGGACGTCTCCTGACCGGAATCATCGCCCCTGTTGTGATGGTGAAAATGTCCGCTGACGGCGCTACCGAGGACGCACAGGGCTTCTTCTGGGCAGTGGTTGTCAGTGTGGCTATCGCCGTTCTTGTCTACTGGGTTTCCGCCGCAGCGGTTGGAAAGACCATCCGTCCCGATCGTGTTCGCGGCGCAAAGGTCGCAGGTGAGACGCTAAAGAAGGGTGGCAACTCCCTCGGCGCAATGATCAAGCAGATTTTCACCGACAAAAACATCCTCATCCCCTTTGTTATCGGTCTGGGTGTCTTCTTCCGTACCTTCGTGGTTGCGCCCAGCGCCCCCTACTACTTCAAGTACATCACCGGCAACATGCTTCAGTACGCCACCTTCTCCACCGCGACCAACATTGCCGGTATCATAGCGGTCATCGTTGCCCCTATTATTCTGGTTGCCGTGTTCAAGAACAAGCTGAAAATCACGCTCATCATCTTTACCGTCGTCCAGATCGTCTGCCACGTAAGTCTCCTTGCCGTGGGTGCAAATGCAACGGCATTCATCGTCATTATGACCATCTGCCAGTTCTTTTATCAGGGCACCTCCGTCCTCCTCTTCACCGCGTTCGTCAATGCGGTTGACTGTGCCGAGCTCAAGGCCAGAAAGGCTGGAAAGACCGATGTTGCCTCCGGCACCGCAATGAGCCTGCACTTCACCGCCGTCATGTTCGCACAGGTCCTCGGCGGCTACGTCCGTAACTGGGCTCTGACCAAGGCCGGCTATGTGGGCGCCAGCACAGTCGCATCTGAGGCTCTGACCAATGGTCTTATCAACCTGTATGCGTGGCTCCCCACCGCCTTCCTCGCCATCGCGCTTGTCGCCATCCTCTTCTACAACCTCACTCCTGAGATGATGAAGAAGGTTCACGAGGAACTCGATCCTCTCCGTGAGGAGGCCGCAAAGCAGGCTTCCGCCACCTGAATCGACCCCGGTATATGCAGAGATTATAGCTCTCTGCATATATCCTTTTGAAAAATCAACGGCAGATGTACAAACGAAAGACCAGCTATAAAAAGTCAATAGGGAAAACGAGAAAAGAAGGATAAT
>CAZPLL010000066.1:0-9299 GCA_964587485.1 uncultured Oscillospiraceae bacterium
TGCCTACCCCCAGTTGAACTGGGGGTTTATTATCGCCTTTTCGGCTACAACAAAACAGGAGCTCCCACGGCGGGGAGCTCCTGTTACATTATACTGTGCGGTTTTTCGGGATTACTTTGCGGCCTCCATGCCGGCAAGGAGAGCCTTCTTATTGCCCTCAAGGAAACGTGCCTTGCGCTCGCCGAGCTCGATACGGATAGCCTCGACCATGCTGTCGACACTGCACACATCGACCTTTGCCATCATTGCGCCGAGTATCGCAACGTTCGCGCCCTTGGGATTGGAGACCTCCTCGGCGATCTTCATCGCGTCGCAGTAGACAACGGTGATATCGTCGCGGACGGATTTGCGCTCGATGATGGAGCTGTTGATGACCAGAACGCCGCCGGGACGGACAGAGCTCTCGAACTTATCCAGCGAGGGAAGATTCATTGCGATGACCACGTCGGCCTGATCGACGATGGGAGAGGCGACCTCTTCATCGGAGACGTTCACGGAGCAGTTTGCGGTGCCGCCGCGCATCTCGGGGCCGTAGGAGGGGAGCCACGAGACGTGCTTGCCCTCAAGCATGCTCGCCATGGCGAGGAACTTACCGATCAGGAGCATACCCTGACCGCCGAAGCCTGCGAAAATAAACTGTTTCAGCATTACTTTTCAGCCCCCTTGTCTTTGTATACGCCCAGAGGATAGTACGGGATCATGTTCTCCTCCAGCCACTTCATGGACTCAACGGCGTTGAGACCCCAGTTGGTCGGGCAGGCGGACAGAACCTCGATCATGCAGAAGCCCTTGCCCTCCTTCTGGTACTGGAAGGCCTTCTTGATGGCCTTTTTGCACTTGATGATGTTGGCGTTGTTGTTGACGGCGCAACGCTCGATATAATATGCGCCGGGAACCTGCGCGAGCATTTCGCTCATCTTGATGGGTGCGCCGCACCATGCCTCGTCACGGCCTCTGGGGGAGGTGGTGGTCTTCTGTCCGACGAGGGTAGTGGGAGCCATCTGGCCGCCGGTCATGCCGTAAATGGCGTTGTTGACGAAGATGGTGGTGATCTTCTCACCGCGGTGTGCGGCGTGGACGATCTCTGCGGTACCGATGGAGGCAAGGTCGCCGTCGCCCTGATAGGTGAATACCAGTGCGTCGGGCTTTGCGCGCTTTACGCCGGTCGCGACGGCGGGAGCGCGGCCGTGAGCCGCCTCGATCATGTCGCAGTTGAAGTAGTCATACGCGAAAACGGAGCAGCCGACAGGCGCAACACCGACGATGTCGCGTCCCATGTCCGCCTCCTCCAGCGCCTCGGCGACCAGACGGTGGATTATGCCGTGGTTGCAGCCGGGGCAGTAGTGGAACTGCTTATCGGTGAGATAACACGTTTTTTCAAATACTACGGACATTTATATACCCTCCTTTATGGAAAGGACCTTGTCAACGATCTCTGCGACGGTGGGGAACTGGCTGCCGCAGTAGCCGAAGTAATCGACCTTCTTGCTGCCGTTGACGGCAAGCTTGACATCCTCAAGCATCTGGCCCTCGTTAACCTCGACGTCAAGGACTGCCTTGCAGTTCTTCACGCAGTCTGCGAGCTGCTCATACGGGAACGGCCACACGGTGATGGGGCGGAAGATACCGACCTTGACGCCCTGCTCGCGGAGGATGTCCACGGCGCGGCGCGCAACACGGGATACGGTGCCGAAGGCCGTGATGATGATGTCCGCGTCGTCGGTCTTGTAGGTGTCGAAGAGTATCTCGTTCTTCTCGATCTGGCGGTAGATGCTCTGGAGGTCGTTATTGTGCTCGGTCAGCTCCTCGGTGTTGATGTACAGGGAGTTGATGACGGCGCGCTTCGCCGGGTCGTCGCCGGGCTTCCAGCCGGTGGCCGCCCAGGGCTTCTTCTCGGGGTCTACCTTGTAGTCGATCATCTCGGGCATTTCAACAGGCTCCATCATCTGGGCCATAATGCCGTCGGCAAGGATCATGACGGGGACTCTGTACATCTCGGCCTTGTCATAGGCGAAGGAGAGGATATTGATCGCTTCCTGAATGGAGGAGGGAGCATAGGTGATAAGGTGGTAGTCACCGTTGCCGCCGCCCTTGGTTGCCTGGAAATAGTCGCCCTGAGAGGCCTGGATAGAGCCGAGGCCGGGGCCGCCGCGCATGACGTTGAGGATGACGCAGGGAAGCTGCGCGCCCGCGCAGTAGGAGATACCCTCCTGCTTAAGGCTGACGCCGGGGCTGGAGGAGGAGGTGATGACGCGAACGCCGGTAGAGGCGGCGCCATAGACCATGTTGATGGCCGCGACCTCGCTCTCGGCCTGGAGGAAGCAGCCTCCGACCTCGGGCATACGGGCGGACATATATTCGGGGATCTCGGTCTGCGGGGTGATGGGGTAGCCGAAGAAGAAGCGTGCGCCGGCACGGATGGCGGCCTCCGCTATTGCCTCGGAACCCTTCATGAGAGTCAATGCCATTTTCTGTTTTCCTCCTTATTCCTTCTCGATCCTGATCGCAACATCAGGGCAAGTGCGCGCGCAGGATGCGCAACCGATGCAGCTGTCGGGGTCGGCCACCTCTGCGGGGTGATAGCCTTTTGCATTGAGCTTGGTTCTGGAAAGGGCAAGAACGTTCTTGGGGCATGCTCTGACGCACAGTCCGCAGCCCTTGCAGACAATCTCGTTGATCGTTACCTTTACCATGAATTTACCTCTTTTCTTGTATTATGGCCGCACAAGCGGCGGGGTTACTGAATTATATGACGTGCCGCGCTCAGATACTCTCCACCCAACTGTCCCAGTCGCGAGCCATATAGGTGTCGATGGCAATGGGTGTGCCGATATACTTCGGGTCGTGCCCCTCGGCAAGGAAAGCGTCGAGCATATCCTTTTTTCCGGAGGTGTAGAGCACGGGGACTCCCGTGAGCTCCGAAACCTGCCGTATCGTCTCGTAGCCGTGGCGAAGCTCCTCCGGCCCGGTCATACCGGCAAGATTCGTGTTGTTGACCATGCCGGTGATCTTCAGGCGGGAGTGTATCTGCATCTCCTCCTGAAGCTTTATTATCCTCTCCGCCGTTCCGGCAAGAGGGCGGCGGGTGTTGATAACGTTGAGCACCTCAAGCTCGCCCGGCTCAAGGGCCATAAAGTCCTCGTGATAGCGGCCGAGCGCCGTGGAACCCACCGCGTCGCCGCCGACATCGAACACAACGGTGTCCCAGTCCATCGCGAACGCCGACGCGACCTCCGCCGGGAGGGAGAGCGTCTCTATTCCGGAGTTTGCGTAGTTCGGAGAGACGAGGCGGATCTCCTTCATGCGGGTCATGCGGCCCGGCTCGGTAAGGCGGAAATATGTGTTTACCATGTCAAGATCGAGAAGCTCCGTGCGTCTCCCGGCCTCTGCCGCCTTGAACGCGAAGTTCAGCGCCAGCTCCGTTTTGCCGCTGCCGTAGTTGCCTATCATGACATACATTTTTTTCATTGTGCGCACTTCTCCGCTTCCGGGCATAATGCCCCCGTCATTCAAGCATATAGTACCATTTTACCCTTGCACAAGTCAATGAACAAAATGCCGATATTATAGCCCCCGCGGGCAACAAAATGACGAAGAAAATATAAAAAGCGATTTAATAAAATGCATTTTTCACGAAACCATGTTTTTTTGCACTTGATTGTTATTTGTTTGTCATATCAGGTGTTGAAAACCCGGCCGGTTCGCGGAAATATGCTTTCCCGACAAACAGAAAATGTCCATCCGTGAGGACAGACATTTTCTTATACACTGTATACTTGTCAGATTATGCGTCTGGCCACGAAGCCGCGGTTGTAGTAATAGCCGTCGAGCTGGGTGATGATGACGCCGGTGGTGGAGTTGCTCGCGTGGACGAACATACCGTCACCGATGTAGATGCCGACGTGGCCGATATAGCTTCCGCTTGAATAGAAGCAGAGGATATCTCCGGGCTGGAGCTCGTCATAGGAGACGGCATAGCCGTTGTTGGCCTGGTCGGCGGCGACGCGGTTGAGCGTATAGCCGAAGTTCTTGTAGGTGTAGTACACAAGGCCGGAGCAGTCAAAGCCGGTATCCGGGGAGGTGCCGCCCCAGCAGTAGTTATAGCCCACGAACTGAAGCGCGAAGTCCGCGATCTGACGTCCCGTGGCAGAGCCGGTGCCGGTGCCGTCAGAGCTGTCGCTGTCTCCGCCGACAGAGAAGCTTCCGCTCTTTACATACTGGCTGTACACGAAGCCTGAGCTGCCCTTATACTCCACCGCCGTCCAGTCGCCGGAGTAGCCGGTGACGGTGACGTTATTGCCGTAATAGAACGTGCCGATAATGTCGGAGGACATGGACGGTCCGGAGCGGAAGCGCACATCATTGCCGCAGATATAGCCGGCCGTTGCGTCGGTCTGCTCTATCTCGGGCTCCGTGGAAGGCTCGGGCGTGGGTGTCGGGGTCTCGGCGGGCTTTGCGGTCTCCTGAGGCTGAGAGGGGTTATTAATTATATCGCTGATATCAGGCTGATCGTCTATGTAGACATACTGGGCGTAGACATAGCCCGTCTGCCCGTCGATGATGACCTTTACCCAGTCACCCTCCTGCGAGACGGCGAGAAGCTCCGTGCCCTTATTATAGGAGTCTATGATGCTGTAGCTGGTGGACGGCCCCGTGCGAAAGCGCACATAGTCGCCCGTGATATGCCCCTTGTAGCCGTCGGAGCTTGCCTCCGTGGCCGGGGTCTGGGTCGGGGCGGACGCCTCGGGCTCGTCGGTTGCCTCCGTGGCGGGCTCGGGAGTGGTGGTGGGAGCCGGGGTCGGAGTGGACTCTACATATTCCTCGGCATAGTCGGTATTATCTCCGCCGGAGAAAACATAGTTCACATCTGTCGAGGCCGCGAAGCCGGGGGTGACGTAGCTGCGGTAAACGTAGCCGTCCTCGCCGTCGATCGTGACGTATGCCCAGTCGCCGGAGTAGCCGTTGACCGTGACGATCTTGCCCTTGTTGTACTGGCCGAGGATGGATGCGGAGGAGGAGGGTGCCGAGCGGAAGTTAACGTACATGGCGTTAATGAAGCCGTCTGCGGTGGTAGTGCTCTCGGTTATCTCGGCGGCCTCTTCTTCCTCAAGGCTGAGATAGCGCGAGGACATATAACCGTCCTGCCCGTTGTAGCTTATCGCATACCAGCTGCTGTTGGAGCGGTCGATAACGGTGACCTCTGTGCCTCTCGGCAGACACTCCACAACGTCATAGCCTGTGCCGGGGCCGTAACGCATATTCACGTCACTGCCCGTGACCGTCGCACTCTCGGCAAAGGCCGCCGTCACCGGCAGAGCCGCGCAGAGGAGTACGGCCAGAAGGCACGTCCGCATGATTCTTTTGCGCATAATGAAACAGATCCTTTTTTATTTTTCTCTGGAGGAGAGGGCGCGCTCGAGCCACACCGCGGCGATATCTACCGCAAGATAGAGGCTTTCCTTCTCGGTTTTCTTTACGATCCTGTCGCGGGACTTGATGGACGGATCGGTGAGCTGGAGCTGAACGGAGACCTTGCTCGCGACGTCGAGGTCACCGACCTTTTTCGTCTCCATTATTTGCATCATGATGATGTACTTGTCGGCAAAGCTGCCGTAATAGATGATGTTGTCTTTCCTTTGGAGAGGATGTCCCTTGTACTCCAATGTTTTAGCCATAATAATTCCTCCAGTATTGTAATCAAAATGTAACACATTGTACCGTCGGTGTCAACCCAAAATTCATGAACAATCAATTAACGCGCCTCAAAAGTGCCGAAAGCGCGGGATTTTGGGAAGCCGTGGTAATTTTTTCCCGCGCTTTTCCTCCATATCAGCCGAAGGAGATACCCGCGTCTCCGTCCGCGTTGCCGTAGTTATTGTCGGTTTCCGGCCCGGTATAGCCGCCGTAGTCGCTGTAGCCGTCATCCTCGATGCCGCCTATTTCCGCAGGCTCGCCGTATTCGCCGGTGTTGGGGGTATCCTCGTATATATCGAATATGCCGGTGTTTTCGCCGATATATGGGTACGGGAATGATACCCAGCTCAGTCCGTCGTGTATCGGGCTCATGACGGATTTCCAGATGCGTGCGGCGGGGTTGCCGCTTGCGCCGACGTATTCGGGCTGGTCATAGCCCGTCCATACCGCCGCGACATAGTAGGGCGTATAGCCCACGAACCAGCGATCCTTATAGTCGGTGGAGGTGCCGGTCTTGCCCGCGACGGGCATTGTCCACAGCGCGGCCTCGGTGCCGGTGCCGGTCTCGACAGCGTTCTGGAGCATATAGGTCATGACGTGGGCGGTGTTGGGCTTAAAGGCGGCGATAGTCTCCTGCTGGTTGTCGATGACGATGTTGCCCATGCTGTCTGTGACGAGCGTGTAGGTTCGGCTGTAGGAGAAGGTGCCGTCGTTTACGAACGCGCAATAGGCCGCGGCCATCTCGCGCACGGTTATGCCGTTGGTGAGCTGGCCGAGCGCCATGGGCGCATATGCCTCATCGTCGGGGACAAGGCTGGTGACGCCGAGCTTCGTCGTGAGGTAGCTGTAGCTGGTGCTCGGGCCGATCTTGTCAACGATCTGCGCCGCGACGGTGTTGAGGGAATACTGCAAGGCCTGCTTTATCGTGACGATGCCGATATTGCTGCCACCGTCGTTGGAGGGGTACCAGCTCGTGCCGCTCAGGGAGATATACGGTGAGTCGTTAACGAGCGTGGTTGGAGTGATATAGCCCAGATCCACGGCAGGACCGTAGGAGGCAATGGGCTTGAAGGACGAGCCGGGAGAGCGCTGTGTGCCGGTTGCGCGGTTGAGGACGAAGTTCGCGGTCTTCTCGCCCACGCCGCCGCTGAGCCCGAGGACGCAGCCTGTGTAGGGATCCATGACAACTATGCCGCTCTGTAGCTGCTTGCCGTTTGCTGTGGTGCGCGGCAGTGCGTCAAGGTCGGTATAGATATTGTCTATGCATGACTGAATATAGGGGTCAAGGCAGCAGTATATCTGATAGCCTCCGTTATAGAGGAGCTGGGTCGCCGCGGTGCGGTTACAGCCCTTGATCTCCATGAGGTCATTGATGACATCCTCGATCACGACCTCCTCATAGTAGGTGTAGATGGTCTGCTCATACTCCTGCTCCGGGGTGCGGACGAAGGTGCTCTCTACATCCTCCTCGACGGCCTCGCGATACATATCGTAGTCGATATAGCCCTGCTCGTACATTTCGCGCAGGATGGTCTCGCGGCGGGCGCGGTTATTCTCCTGGCTGTAGAAGGGGTCATAGTAGGTGGGCAGATTGGTTATGCCCACGATGGACGCGCACTGAGCAAGGGTGAGCTCGGAAACATCCTTACCGAAATAGGTATGCGCCGCGGTTTGAACGCCGTAACAGCCCTCGCCGAAATAGACGGCGTTGAGATACCACTCGACGATCTCCTGCTTATCGTATTTCTTTTCAAGCTCCAGCGCACCGAATATCTCCGTCAGCTTTCGCATGACGGTGACCTCGTCCTTGCCGGTCAGGTTTTTTATGAGCTGTTGGGTGATGGTGGAGCCGCCGTAGTTGTTCTGCATGGTGGCGAACATCTCAACAAACGCGCCGGCGGTGCGGTACCAGTCAACGCCCTTATGCTCGTAAAAGCGCTTATCCTCGATGGCGACGAGCGCCTTTTCCATGTACCAGGGAATATCCTCGTAATCGACCCAGATGCGGTTCTGCTTGCCCGCGAGCGTTACGAGCTCCTGCCAGTCTCCCGCGGAGTTCTGGTACCAGATGGTGCTCGATTCGTTCAGCTTGTAGTCCTCAAGGGATATATCAACGTCCGGCGTGAGACAGGTCTTGACATAATAGGCAAACACAAGAGAAAACAGCATACCCGAGACGAGCAGCACCAGAAGGAGCGTGCCCAGCACCTTCAGCACCGTACTGACCACGCCCGCGGCGGTATCCACCGTGACATCCACTGTCCTGACGGCAAGCTTACCCACCTTGCGCGCGGTGCGGCGCTTATCCGCGCCGTTATTGTTTTTCGCTGACTTCATTCGAGGCATCGACCTCCTTCTGCAAAAGATAAAATCGCACAGTAACACATCTTACAAAAAGGTATTATAACACACAATGCGGAGCATTGATAGCGTTTTTGTAAATTTTCTTCATGAGCGTTTCCTGTGCTCTGCGTTTATTTTATCCCGTTTGTGGAATAATTTACATTATCTATGGATTTTGGGGGAAGAAAAATATGAAGCTGAAGATCCGGGTAGGCCTTCTGCTGCTGCTCGTGTGCGCGGCAGCCTTTGCGGTAAGCTCCGCCTACGAGACTCTCCGCCCCGCGAGCCGCAATGAGCTGCCAATGCAGATATACTCTGCCTTCATCGAGCAGGCGGAAGAAGCGCAGTTTTTCCTGCGAAGCTGTGAGGGCTATGTCGCGGTGTACCGTGACGCGACCTTTCGCACCGAGCCTGAGCTCACCGCCATTGAGACGGCCGAGCTTCGCTCCGCGGATCGCGCCATGCTTGAAAAGGGCATACCCGTGCGGGGGCGGGCGGAGCTTTTGGAAATACTTGAGGATCTCGGCTCATAATTATGTTGATTTCCTCGCCGAGATGAGTTACAATAAAGCCAACCTGTACGGGAGGTTCAACAAATGAGCGAAGAATTCGGAAACGACTTTATCACCATAATCGACGACGACGGGCAGGAGTTCGAGCTTGAGATACTCGATTCCATGGACTACAACGGCAAGACCTATATCGCCTTCCTGCCGGCCAACATGGACGAGAATGACCCGGATTACGGCATGATAATCCTCCGCTCCGTCATTGAGAACGACGAGGAGCTTTTCGAGTCCGTGGACGACGAGGCCGAGCTGAACGACGTCTACGAGCACTTTATGGTACTTCTCTTCGACGACGGGGAGGAAGAGGAATAATCGGCCTTCCCGCGGGCATATGATACAGTGCCCGCAAATGCAGTTGTGAATAATTCCTGCTGTGTGCGTGTTGTCCGTATCGGACATATGGCTCATTAAACCCACATCTCTAATAAGGGATGCCGACTTGAATCTGCGGATTGCAGGCCTCCCGGTGTTTTCTGCGCCGGAAGTTGGAAGCAGCGAAACAGAACTTAGGCGACCCACCTGCCCCTTCGTGCAGGTTATAATTGAGCCAGCACGGCATTTGCGGGATGCTCCCGGCGCGAAAGCGCCGGGAGTTTTAAACTGTCAAAAAACTATAAATAAACCTTACGTATCAGAGCAGCGGGGGAGCGCGAGGGTAGCGAAGCGGCGGAATGGGAGTGAATGATATGCCGG
>CAZPLL010000067.1:0-9165 GCA_964587485.1 uncultured Oscillospiraceae bacterium
ACATCGACAACAAGGCATACACTCCTCAGGAGATCTCCGCGATGATCCTTCAGAAGCTCAAGGCAGACGCCGAGGGCTATCTCGGCCAGACCGTCACCGAGGCCGTCATCACCGTCCCCGCGTACTTCACCGACGCACAGCGTCAGGCCACCAAGGACGCCGGCAAGATCGCCGGTCTTGACGTAAAGCGTATCATTAACGAGCCCACCGCCGCGGCACTGGCCTACGGTCTTGACAAGGACGAGGATCAGAAGATCATGGTCTACGACCTCGGCGGCGGCACCTTCGACGTCTCCATTCTGGACATCGGCGACGGCATTATTCAGGTTCTCTCCACCGCCGGTAACAACCGTCTGGGCGGCGACGACTTCGACGCGTGCATCTCCAAGTACCTCGTCGAGGAGTTCAAGAAGTCCGAGGGCATCGACCTGAGCACCGACAAGGTCGCCATGCAGCGTCTGCGCGAGGCCTCCGAAAAGGCCAAGATCGAGCTGTCTGGCGTGACCACCTCCAACATCAACCTCCCCTACATCACCGCCGACGCCACCGGCCCGAAGCATCTTGACGTCACCCTCACCCGCGCAAAGTTCAACGAGCTCACCCATCACCTCGTCGAAAAGACCTCAGGCCCCGTGCGTCAGGCTCTCTCCGACGCGGGTCTCAAGGCCTCCGACATTACCAAGGTTCTGCTGGTCGGCGGCTCCAGCCGTATCCCCGCAGTGCAGGAGATGGTCAAGTCCATCATCGGCAAGGAAGGCTTCAAGGGCATCAACCCCGACGAGTGCGTTGCCATCGGCGCCGCGACTCAGGGCGGCATCATCAATCAGGACGTGGGCGGCATAGTCCTCGTCGATGTCACTCCCCTGTCTCTGGGCATCGAGACTCTGGGCGGTGTCTGCACCAAGCTCATCGAGCGCAACACCACCATCCCCACCCGCAAGAGCCAGGTGTTCTCCACCGCGGCAGACAACCAGACCTCCGTCGAGGTAAACGTTCTTCAGGGCGAGCGCGAGATGGCTGCCTACAACAAGTCTCTCGGCCGCTTCCAGCTTGACGGTATCGCCCCGGCACGCCGCGGCGTCCCCCAGATCGAGGTCACCTTTGACATCGACGTAAACGGCATCGTCAACGTCTCCGCAAAGGATCTCGGCACCGGCAAAGAACAGCACATCACCATCACCGCCTCCTCCAATATGTCCAAGGAGGACATCGACAAGGCCGTTAAGGAGGCCGAGATGTACGCCGCCGAGGACGCAAAGCGCAAGGAAGAGGTCGACGTCCGCAACCAGGGTGACCAGATGGTTTACCAGACCGAAAAGACCCTCTCCGAGATGGGCGACAAGCTCGATCCCGCCGACAAGTCCGAGGTTGAGAGCAAGCTCGCCTCCCTCAAGACCGCCCTTACCGGCACCGACACCGAAGCCATCAAGTCCGCGACAGAGGAGCTGACTCAGGCCTTCTACAAGATCTCCGAGAAGCTCTATCAGGCACAGGGCGGCGCACAGGGCGCAGGCTTCGACCCCACTCAGGCGGCAGGCCAGAACCCCGGCGGTCAGGACGGTCAGAGCTACTATGACGCCGACTACACCGTTGTTGACGACGATAATAATAAGTAATTACTTTGCCCCCATTTTATCCCCTTTATTTGATAGATCGCGACCATTTGAGGCGAGGAATCACCCCCGCCTCATTGGTGCGTAATCGGTAGGTGCATTATATGGCAGATAAACGAGATTATTACGAGGTGCTCGGCGTTGACAAAGGCGCCTCGGCAGAAGAAATAAAGAAAGCATACCGCAAGGTCACAAAGGAAAACCACCCCGACCTGCACCCCGGCGACAAGGCCTGCGAGGAGCGCTTCAAGGAGGCAAATGAGGCCTACGCCATACTCTCCGACGACGAAAAGCGCAAGAAGTATGACCAGTACGGCCACGCGGCCTTTGACCCGAACGCGGGCTTCAACGGCGCCGGGTTTGACGGCTTCGGTGATCTGGGCGATATTTTCGGTGATATTTTCGGCGGCTTCGGCGGGTTTGGCGGCTCGACGCGCTCAAACCCCAACGCTCCCAGACGCGGCGAAAATCTCCAGGCCTCTGTCTCCATAAGCTTTGAGGAGGCAGCCTTCGGCTGTGAAAAGGAGATAAACTCCACCCGCGTGGAGACCTGCCCCGACTGCAACGGTAACGGCTGTGCGCCCGGCACCACGCCGGAGGTATGCCCCGACTGTAAGGGCAGCGGCATGGTGCGCACCACCACCCGTACTCCCTTCGGCATGGCGCAGAGCACCGCGCCCTGTCAGAAGTGCCGCGGCACCGGCAAGATCATCCATCAGCCCTGCAAAAACTGCCGCGGTATGGGCCAGATACGCCGTCAGCACAAGCTGAAGGTGAAGATACCCGCCGGCATCGACGACGGGCAGGCAATGCCTCTGCGCGGTCAGGGCAACGCGGGCGTCAACGGCGGCCCCGCCGGGGATCTGCACGTTGTCGTTCAGGTGCGCCCCCATGCCCGCTTTGAGCGCGAGGGCAACTCCGTTCTTCTCGATCAGGAGATAAGCTACGCGCAGGCGGCTCTCGGCGCGGAGATCGAGGTCCCCACGCTCGACGGCGCGGTGAAGCTCACCATTCCCGAGGGCACTCAGCCCGGCGCGGTGTTCCGTATGCGTGGCAAGGGTATCCCGTACTTACGCGGCTCCGGACGCGGCGATCAGTTCGTCACCGTGCGAGTGGCCGTGCCGAAAAACCTCAGTTTCTCCCAGAAGGAGCTCCTGCGCCAGTTCGCCGCCTCCATGGGCGAGTACGACGACGGCAGCGGCAAGAGCTTTTTCGGCAAAAGAAAGAAATAAAACGCTCCCGCTCTGACGGGAAAAAGAAAAACGGCGGCTGTCCGACCTCCCTGCTTCAAGGGTTCGGACAGCCGCCGTTTTGTAATATTATCCGGCGTGCGGGATCACGACATAGTCATATAGCGGAGTATCTGCACGGCATTGGCGGCCGCGCCCTTTCTGAGCTGGTCGCCACAGCACCAGAGCGTAAGCCCGTTTTCATCGGTCAGGTCGCGCCGTATGCGACCGACGAGGACAAGATCCTGCTCTCCGCTGTCAAGGGGCGTGGGGTAGCTTCTCCCACCGCAGTCCTCGACAAGACGACAGCCGGGGAAGCTGCGCACGGCCTGCCGCGCCTCCTCGACGCTCACCGGTGTCTCCGTCCTCAGTGTTACGGCGACGGAATGTGAGCGAATGACCGGCACGCGCACACAGGTGCAATTGACGGTCAGCTCCGGCGCGTGGAGTATGCGCCGTCCCTCGTTCTGCATTTTCATCTCCTCGTCGGTATAGAGGTTTTCAAGCTCATCGCCGATGAACGGGATAACGTTACCCGCTATCTGATGTGGGAATACTTGCCGCTCAGGGGTGCGGCCGTCGGCCACGGCACGAAGCTGTTCGCGCAGTTCCTCTACGCCCGCCTGCCCAGCGCCGGAAACGGCCTGATATGTGCAGACTATCATGCTCCTTATCGGGGAAACGCGCGCGATGCCCGCGACGGCCATCATGGTTATCACGGTCGAGCAGTTCGGATTCGCGATGATCCCGCGATGCAGGCGTATATCCCCGCCGTTTATCTCGGGAACGACGAGCGGCACCTCCGACGCCATGCGAAACGCGGAGCTGTTGTCGATGAACACCGCGCCCGAGCGGACTATTGCCGGGGCGAAGCGGCGGGACATATCGCTTTTCACCGCGCCGAGGACAAAATCCATCCCCGTGAAGCTCCCGTCCCCGGCCTCCTCCACGGTCAGCTCCTCTCCGCGGAAGGTCACTGTTTTCCCCGCGCTCGACGCGCTCGCAAGAGGAAGCAGCTTCCCCACGGGAATATCATATTCCTCAAGCGCCCTGAGCATTTCCCGGCCTACCGCGCCGGTAGCACCCAAAACAGCGATGTTGTATGCTTTCATGCTGAAACTCCTTTCACACGGCGAGCGTGATACGCGCCTCACCGCGTTTTTTATGCGGCTAATTATATGCCCGACAGGGGTGTAAAATGAGAGCTAACGGGCTTCCCGACGGATATTGACCGTGCGGAAGACCCGTTTTGTGTGCTGATACGCTACGCCGCGTATTCCTCAAGATATTTCAGCGCAAAGGCAGAGCGCCCGGAACGGTGGGCGGGCTGCTCGAAGATATTGCAGAAATCCATGGTTGCGGTATATATATCCCCCGCGTTACGCAGGGAGCTCATGAGTTCGGGGTACAGGTACGTCAGCTCGTATATCACCACAAGGCACTGTGTCTCCGCGTCACCGACAGAGGTGCCGAGCGCCTGCGCCATATCATAGAGCGTCCCGCGACGGTCGCCAGACCACTGACACAGACCGTAGCCGGGGCCATAGCCCTCGGCGCTGTAGCCCTCGATAAAGGCCGCGCGGCTGATAACGCCGCTGTCCACCTGCTCGGTATAGCGCTTTGAGGCGGTGCAGTCCTCCTCAAGGTCGCCCTGGAGCCGCTGCGGGTGACAGCCGCTCTCGGCGTACATATTCCCCATTATTGCGGCGGCGGCATAGGGATTTTCAAGCTCGGTTATGAGGAAGTTCCATATCTGTCCGGCGGTGCTGTCGTCGTCGGTGAGCTTCGCGGAGTAGCCGGAGTCGTCGTTCTTCTTCGGGAGGGCGGAGCCCTGCGGATAGACGCGGAAGCTCCGGTCAAGAACTATCTTTTCGGAAACGCTGTCCGATTCGGCTCTCACCGTAACGGAGTAGTTGTAGATATCCGGCGTGAGACTTGAAAAGGTCAGCGCGGCATTTACTGTCCCCGCAAGGCTGAACTGCCAGCTGCACGGATAATATGTACAGCTCTGCACCGTCTCTCCCCCGGAGTTCATGAGCGTTCCCGTGACCTCGGTTATCACTCCCTCGTCGACCTCTATCCAGCCCAGGAGGTCCTGAACATTATACTCCACCATATCCTCCGGGAGGGTATAGTCGCGTATGCTTATCACCGGGCCGTCCCCGCCGTCAGTCGCGTCGGAGCTCTCGGGGAGCGGTGGCGGGATGAGTGAAAGCGGATCGACCATGGGCTCGGGGGTGGGCTCCGGCGTCGGCTCCGGTGTGGCGGTCGGCGCGGGAGAAAGCGGCACTGACAGCTCGGGCACGGCGGTCGCGTCCGGGTCAGGCGTCGCGTAGTCGTAGTAAGTCCCGTCCCGGAGGCCGTCGGGAAGCTTCGGAAGCTCTATGCTCACATTCCCGCACCCCGCCGAAAGCACGAGCGTCAAAAGCGCGCACGCGATAATAATGACTCTGAAAAAACGTCTCATCCTCACACCCCGCTGTGACTGCCGCCGAGGATGGCACCGATGGACTCATCCTCGTACTGGCGGGTATAGAGATTATAATACGCGCCCTTTTGCCGCATGAGCTCCTCGTGCCGCCCCTGCTCGACGATCTTACCGTCCCTGACCACAAGAATGAGGTCTGCGTTTCTGACGGTGGAGAGACGGTGGGCGATGACGATGGAGGTGCGGCCGCGGATGATGGTATCAATGGCGGACTGTATTTTCTGCTCGGTTATGGTATCGACCGAGGCCGTGGCCTCGTCCAGGACAAGTATGCGCGGGTCCGCAAGTATGGCTCTGGCAAAGGATATGAGCTGTTTTTCACCCGTGGAGAGAAGGTCTCCGCCCTCACCCACGTCGGTGTCAAGTCCCTTTTCGAGTCTTGCGATGACGTTCTCGGCGGAAACGAGCCGAATGGCCGCGTTTATCTGCTTCTCCGTTGCATCGGGATTGCCGTAGAGAAGATTTTCTCTTATCGTGCCGGAGAAGAGGTGCGGTGTCTGGAGAACATAGCCGAGGGCAGAGTGGAGCCATAGCTGTGAGCGCTCACGCGCATCCCTGCCGTCGATGAGCACTTTGCCGGAGCTGGGCTCGAAAAAGCGGCAGACGAGGTTTACAAGCGTGGATTTGCCCGCGCCCGTCTCGCCCACGATGGCAAGATTCATGCCGAACGGTATCTTCAGTGAGAAATGCTCAAGCACATACTCGTCCCCGTCCGGGTATTTGAAGCTCACGTCGTCAAACTCAATATCGCCGCGTATAGGCTCCCAGTTTTCGCGTCTGGGCTCGAAGCTGTCGCCGTAGCGCTCGATGACCTCGGGTGTATCGGTGACGTCGGACTGAGTTTCGATGAGCCTTGTGTAGCGCTCGATATTTACCTGAGCCGTGATGAGCTCGGATATGGCGTCGATTATCCAGCGCACGGGCTCCATAAGCCCCTGTGCGTATGACATGAACATGGAGAAGGTGCCGACCTCGCTCTCGGCGATGAAGCCGCCGCGCCAGAGTACGATTGCGAGCCCCATGGAGGAGGCAAGGTTTGTCGCGGCGGCAAACGCACCGCGAAGCCGCGCCGCGTGGACGGACTTTTTGCGCATATTGGAGGTCTCGGCACGAAAGTCGTTCTCTATTTTTTTCTCTATGACGAGGGACTTGACGGTTTTAGCGCCCGTGATGCCCTCGTTGAAGTTGCCGGTGATCTTGGAATTTATCTCGCGCACCTGACGGTTGACGGCGATGAGCCGCGCCTGAAAGACGGAGAAGAGTACGGCGACGACGGGGATGACCGCGATGACGAGGAGCGCCAGCGGCGTGTTTATCACGAGCATGACGATTATCGCGCCGATTATATACGTCAGATGCCACGTCGCGTCCAGCATCGTCCACGACAGGAGCGAGCCGATACGCGAGGTGTCGCTCATGACGCGCGCGTGGATGTAGCCCACGCTGTTCTGATTGTAGTAGGAGAATGCCAGCGTCTGGAGATGCTCAAAGGCTCGGTTGCGCATATCGCGGTCAAGCGATACCTCCACCTCTGTCGCGAGCGAGCAGGACACATAGTTCACCGCTCCCGCGAACAGCACTGCCACGGCGTACACAATGATAAACACCGGCAGAGTGTCCAGCGTCTTTTCCGCCACAAAATGGTTGAGCGAGTAGCGCTGGAGTATGGGAATGAGCACGTCCACGCCGGAGCTTGCAAGCCCCATCACCACCATGGTGAGCAGTTCTTTTTTGTATTTTGCGAGGAAGGGGAGCATTTTCGGCACGCCGAAAAGCGGCAGACCCTTTCCCCCGGAGGCAGTCTTTTTCATGCCTGCGCCTCCTCTCCGAGACCGGACTGGATCTCGTAAATTTTCTGGTAAATGCCGCCCGAGGAACGAAGCTCGTCCGGCGTCCCCTCCTCGGCGATACGGCCGTTATCCAGCACCAGAACCTTGTCGGCGCGGGAGAGCGTGGTAATGCGGTGGGATATCAGAATGATGGAGGCACTGCCGAAGCGCTCCTCGAGAGAGGCGCGTATCTTCGCGTCCGTCTCCGTGTCAACGGCGGAAAGCGAGTCGTCAAAAATCATTATCGGCGTTGTCCTCGTGAGGGCGCGCGCAATGGCGGCGCGCTGCTTCTGCCCGCCGGAGAGAGTCACGCCGCGCTCGCCGACAAAGGTGTCGTAGCCCTTGGAAAAGCTCTCTACGGTATCGTCAAGGCAGGCATCCCTTGCGGCGGCGCGTATCTCGGAGAGGGTTATCCCCTCCTCCGCTATGCCGATGTTATCCTGTAGACTGCGTGAGAAAAGGAACGGCTCCTGAAGGACCATGCCGATGTTCTTTCTCAGGTGCGCGGTGCGTATGTCGCGTATGTCCGTTCCGCCGATGCGTATGGTACCGCAGTCCTCGGGCAGGTCGTACATTTTGTCGAGAAGGAGCATCATGGTGGACTTGCCGCTGCCGGTGCCGCCCAGAATACCCAGCGTCGTCCCGGCCTTCATGGTGAAGGAGACGTCGTGGAGTATCTCGGCGCTGCCGTCGTAGCAGAAGCTCACATGGTCAAAGCTGATATCGCCGTTCATGTCCGCATCGGTCGCGCCCTCGAGGTCGTGCTCCTCCTCTGAGTTTATGATGTAGGCGATACGGTCGATGGAGACGCCGGCCTTGCTCATCTCGGATATCATGCGCCCGAGCATACGGATAGGCCATGTGAGAGTGCGGTTATAGGATATGAAGGCTATGTATTCGCCGGCGGTCATCTCGTCACGGATGCAGAACACCGCGCCGAACACCACCACCAGCAGTACCTGAAGCCCGGAGAGAATGTCCTGCACGCTCCAGTAGCGCGCCATGACCTTCGCAAGGCGCACCCAGAGAGAGGTGTAATGCTCGTTCTGCTCCTCGAAGCGGTCCTTTTCCGCCCGCTCACGGCCGAACGCGCGCACCACGCGCACCCCGGTGAGATTCTCCTGCACCATGTTGGAGAGCTTTCCCTCGTTCTCGTCGCAGTCAAGGAAGCCCTCGCGTATCCTGTCGTGGAACTTGAAAGAATAGATAAGTATGATTGGGGTCGGGAGGAACGCGATCATCGCAAGCTTCACATTCATCGAGAACATGAATATCAGCGAGAGAATGAGCAGTATTGTGATGCGAAACACCGACGTGAGCTGTTCCGAGACGAAGTTCCTGAGCGTGTCGATGTCGGAGGTGCAGCGCTGGATAATATCGCCGGTGTGGTTCTTCATATGCCACGAGAACGGCAGACGCTCAATGTGAGAAAAGAGCGAGTCGCGCATATTCTTCACCAGCGTCTCTGAGCCCTTCGTGTTGCTCACGCGGAACAGATACTGCGACACCACGCGAAAAAGCGCCACGAACACCACCGCGCACGCCATTATCCACATATGCTTCCCTAAATACTCAAACCCGCCAAAGCGCGCAACGATATCCATGACGGCAGGCGAATATTCCGGCTCAAGTCCGCCGAGCGCGTTGTCCACCGCCATGCGGATTATCTGCGGGTCTATCATGTCCGCAAGAGCCGTGACCGCAGCCGAGACTATCGCAAGCGCGAAATAGCGCTTACTGCCCCGGAGAAAATTCCAGATAAGCCCCGCCTTTGAATATGCGGGGGTGACAGTTTTTGTGTTATCCATAGCTTTCCTCTGATAAATATTTACAGCACTATAACATATTTGCCGCCTTTATTCAAGGGCAACAACGTATCTGTATTCTATATAAAAACTGTTGCCGTTGAGCCGAATAAGCGTTATAATAATACAAAATACATTTCGGCCATAAACGAAAGACCAGCTATAAAAAGTCAATAGGGAAAACGAGAAAAGAAGGATAAT
>CAZPLL010000068.1:0-8418 GCA_964587485.1 uncultured Oscillospiraceae bacterium
TTTTATGCGGTTTCCCCACATATCTTAAACCGTAACTATATTATACGAGGAGAAACCGCGTGAGAAGATTTGCCGCGATGCTTGCGTTTTTTTCACTGCTGTTTCCCTCGTCAGCCGCGGTGCGTGCGGAGGCCGTGCATACTGTGATGACTGCGACTGCGACGGATATGCCGACGGGCGATCTGCGCGGCACGTTTACCGCCTCGTCCGGGAGCTCCATGGAATATTATATGTATGTTCCCGAGAATGCCGTGCGCGGTATGCCCCTTGTTGTATTTCTGCACGGCGACGGGCTGGTCGGTCTGCCGGACGATTTGAAACATTGCGGCATCGTCACACGGGCAAAGGAAATATACGGCGCAGATATGCCGTTTATCCTGCTCCTGCCGTCCACCACCGTGCCATCATGGACGGACTACGGCATCCCGTATACGCTCCGTGAGCTTATCGACAGTATTGCCGGGGAATATTCCTGCGACACGCGGCGCATCTCTGTCACCGGACACAGTCGCGGCGCCACGGGCGTGTGGACCATGGTGACGCTGAACCCGAATTATTTCTCCGCCGCCGCTCCGGTGAGCTGTTCCGCCGTCAGCCTGCGGCCGGAAAGCTTTCTGCACACGCCGCTTCGAGCGCTGGTGGGCGACGGCTATAACGACTACGACTATTACGGCCGCGATATGGAAAACCATGTTTCCGCGCTTCGTCAGGCCGGGGCGAGCGCAAGCCTTACGATCATTGAAAACTGCTCTCACGGCGAGGCGGAGACGCGCGCCTACACAAAGGAGCTTTTCGACTGGCTTATCATGCTGCGGCGAAACAGACGCTCCCACCCGGAGCGCATCGACCTGCCGATGTAAGCGGCACGGGAAAGGATATGAACTAACTATGGGCAGAAAAAGCACCCGAAACACAAAAGGCGCGATAATCTCCGCCGCGTGGAGGCTCTTCTACGAGCAGGGCTACGAGAACACCACCGTGGAGGATATAGTCTTTGAGTCCGAGACGTCCAAGGGCTCCTTCTACCACTATTTCGACGGCAAGGACGCCCTGCTCGGCACGCTCGCATATGTATTCGACGAGAAGTACGAACAGCTCATGCAGACCATGCCCGCCGACATGGACGCGGTAGACGCACTCATCTACCTCAACCGCGAGCTTTTCATCATGATCGAGGACAGCGTGTCCATTGATCTGCTGGCGCGGCTTTTGTCAACACAGCTCCTTGCGCGTGGGGAAAAGCATCTTCTTGACCGTAGCCGATACTACTTTCGGCTTTTGCGGCAGATAATCTCCGACGGACAGAAGAACGCCCAGCTTCGCGACGACATGACCTGCAACGAGATACTCAAGTCCTACGCGATGTGGGAGCGGGCACTGCTTTACGACTGGTGTCTGTGCGGTGGGGAATACTCTCTATCGGCCTATACCGGGCGCATGACGCCGGGTTTTCTTGAGACATACAGAAAAAAGTGAAAATTTATTATTCGTCTTGGTGGTGTTTTGAAAAATCGTACAGTAAATATTTCTTGAGATATCAATATATTCTTACATTATCGCAGAACGTAGTATAGACTTGATTCTATACCGCGTTCTGTATTTCATTCTTGTGAAAAGTGTGATAGAATACAGCGCATCAAAAGAGAGGAAGACACTACAATGGATTCAGCTACACTTCAGATACTTTTCGCAATGATCGCTTATATGCTCATAGTCATAGGCATAGGCGTTTTCTTTGCCCGCCGTGCACAGGCGAGCTCAGAGAGCTATTTTCTCGGTGGACGCTCGCTGGGGCCGTGGGTCGCCGCGATGAGTGCGGAGGCCTCGGACATGAGCGGCTGGCTCCTCATGGGATTGCCGGGCGTCGCATACTGGTGCGGCCTCGCGGATGCGTTCTGGACTGCACTGGGTCTCGCCGTCGGCACCTATCTCAACTGGCTCATCACCGCGCGCCGTCTGCACGGCTACTCCATCGTCGCCGATAACGCGATAACTCTGCCGGACTTTTTCTCCAACCGCTTCAAGGAGGAAAAAAAGGTCATCCTCGGCATATCCGCCATGTTCATTCTCGTGTTCTTCACCGTCTATACCGCAAGCTGTTTTGTCACCTGCGGCAAGCTTTTCAGCAAGCTCTTCGGCCTCGACTATCACTCGATGATGATAGTGGGCGCGGTGTTCGTGGTGCTGTACACGTTCCTCGGCGGATTTCTTGCGGAGAGCGCGTCGGACTTCATGCAGGGCATAGTAATGTTTTTCGCGCTGATCGTGGTGCTTGGCTTCGGGACGGCGGCCGCGGGCGGCTTTGAAAGCGTCGTCGCGAACGCAAGGGAGATCGCGGGCTATCTCTCGCTGAGCCATATAGCGGATCCTGTCGTTGACGCGAACGGTGTACAGCAGGTCGCCGGTGGGCTCCCCCTGTTCGGCGGGGCAAAGGAGTACGGCGCACTCACGGCAATATCCATGCTGTGCTGGGGTCTGGGCTACTTCGGTATGCCGCAGGTGTTGCTGCGCTTCATGGCCATCCGCCGCGGCAGTGAGCTCAAGCGCTCGCGCCGCATAGCCACCGTCTGGGTGGTCATCTCCCTCACCGCCGCGGTGTACATCGGCATTATGGGGCGCGCGATGTTCCCCGTACACGAGTCGCTCAATACCGCAAGCTCCGCCGAGAACATCTTCATCGTCGTGAGCCGTTCGCTCTTCCCGCCGCTTGCCGCGGGCGTGGTGATGGCCGGCATCCTTGCTGCCACCATCAGTTCCTCGGACTCCTATCTGCTCATTGCGTCCTCGGCGTTCGCGAAAAACATCTTCGGCGGTATCATCAAAAAGGACGCCGACGACAGGCAGATCATGTGGATCTCCCGTGTCACACTGCTGGTCATTGCCCTGCTGGGGATGGTCATCGCGTGGGATGAGAACAGTGTTATCTTTCGCGTAGTGTCGTTCGCGTGGGCGGGCTTCGGTGCGACCTTCGGGCCCATCATGCTCTTCTCTCTGTTCTGGAAGCGCACGACGCGCTCCGGTGCCATCGCGGGTATGCTCTCCGGCGGCATCACGGTGTTCGTGTGGAAGCTTGTGCTCAATCCCCTGCTTGGCGGCGTGTTCGCCATATATGAGCTGTTCCCGGCGTTCGTCATCTCCTGCGCGGTCATAGTCACTGTGTCGCTTTTGAGCGCTGAGCCGTCAGACGCGATAAAGGCCGAATTCGACCGGGCGAAGGCTCTCAGCCGTGCCGCGGATTAAAAGGGGCTTCCACTCGGGAGGAAGCTGTGATAAAATAAAAGAAAATCCCGAAAGGCGGAAGCACGATGAGCAGAGCAGACGAGATATTCATTCAAAATTGCAGAGAAATCCTTGATAACGGTGTCTGGGATACCGACCGCGAGGTACGCCCCCGCTGGGAGGACGGCACGCCCGCCCACACCGTAAAGAAATTCGGCATCGTTAACCGATATGATCTCTCGCAGGAGTTTCCGATACTTACGATCCGCCGCACCTACTGGAAGTCTGCCATCGACGAGCTTCTCTGGATATGGCAGAAAAAGAGCAGCAACGTAAATGAGCTGCGCACCCGCGTCTGGGACGCGTGGGCGGACGAAAGCGGTTCTATCGGCAAGGCCTACGGCTATCAGGTGGGCGTGAAGCACCACTATCCCGAGGGCGATATGGATCAGATAGACAGAGTTATCTGGGACTTGAAGCACAACCCCGCCTCGCGGCGCATCATGACGAATCTCTATAACTTCGCCGATCTCTCCGAAATGGCGCTCTACCCCTGCGCCTACTCAATGACCTATAACGTCACCGGCAACAGGCTCAATGCCATACTCAACCAGCGCTCGCAGGATATGCTTGCGGCCAACAACTGGAACGTTGTGCAGTATTCTGTGCTGACGATGATGCTCGCGCAGATATCCGGGCTCGAGCCGGGCGAATTTGTCCACGTTATCGCCGACGCGCACATCTATGACCGCCATGTTCCCGTTGTGGAGGAGATCATCGCGAACGAGCCGAAG
Organism: uncultured Oscillospiraceae bacterium; assembly: GCA_964587485.1. Classification (GTDB taxonomy): domain Bacteria; phylum Bacillota; class Clostridia; order Oscillospirales; family Oscillospiraceae; genus Limivicinus. Next base: position 4,014 of record CAZPLL010000068.1, read on the forward strand.
AGCGCGCCGAGCTTCATCATCGACCCCGCGGTGGACGATTTCTACAAATTCACCCGCGACAGCTTCCGTGTCGAGGGCTACGAGTACAGCGATTTCAGCCACAAGATACCCGTGGCGGTCTGAGGAGGGACAATGGAAGCGATAGTTGCGGTATATTCCGACTGGGGCATAGGCGAAAACGGCACCCAGCCCGTCGTGCTCAGAGCAGACCGCGCCCATTTCCGCGAGCTGACGGACGGCGCGGCGGTGATAGTGGGACGGAAAACGCTGGAGGATTTCCCCGGAGGGCGGCCTCTTAAGGGCAGACACAACATTGTCATCACCCGACAGAGCATCGAAATAGAAGGTGCGGAGGTAGTCTCCTCCACCGCGGCGGCGCTTGAGGCCGCGGCGAGGCAGCCGCGCACTCTCGTCATCGGCGGTGCGAGCGTATTCCGTCAGTTTTTCCCGTATCTCGACCGCGTGTATGTGACCAGGATAGACCTTGCACCGCACTCGGACAGTTTTTTCCCCGACCTTGACGAAAGCCCGGACTGGCAATGCACGGACGAGGACGAGCCGCGTGAGGAGAACGGAGTCACGTTCCGCTTCTGCACCTACGAGCGAGCAGGCGGCAAAACAGAATAAGAAGCTTTATAAACGTAAAACCCCTCGGGCGCGTGCGCCCGGGGGGTTACGTCTCTGAAGCGGGGGTGAGCCTCGGGATCAGGCCGTTTCACTTTTCTTTTCTTTTTCGTGGACGACCACACTGGTCAGATGCAGCACGGCAAAGACCAGAATGGGTATGAGGACGATCGCGCCGCCTATGGAACAACCGACGGCCGCGCCGACGCGAAACGTCCCGATCAGGGTCTCGGGCGCGAAGAACAAAAAACCGGCCATCACAAAAAGCAGACCCGCCAACGCGATCCCGAGGACTAAAAGCAGGGTGATCACAATTTTAATTGTCACCGTTTTCACCTTTCTTCCGGCAATTTTATCATTTCGTTTTCTTTATGTTCATTCAAGAGGCATATCCATTCGGCTGAATTTCTCCAGCAGAACATCCTCCTCCGTCGGGACGTTGGCCATGTGCTCTATCTCCCGGCGGATATTCAGCATTTCGAGATCCGTTGCGTTGATAACATCCGCGCAGGACTTCAGCCGCGCGACGATCTCCTCCTGCTGAGGAATGGCCTGCTTGTATTTAAGCTGGTGTTCGAGGCTTGCCCAGTAGTCCATGGCGATGGTGCGTATCTGCACCTCGACCTTCACGTTTTTCTTGCAGTCGGCAAAGAACACCGGCACCTCCACAATGAGATGCAGACTGCGGTAGCCGTTTTCCTTGGGCTCGCGGATGTAGTCCTTTCTGTTCACGAGGGTGATATCGTCCTGCCTGAGCAGTGCCTCGGCAAGAGTATAGATATCATCCACATATGAGCAGATGATGCGCACTCCGGCAACGTCGTTGATATTATCCTCGATGCTGTCCACGCGAAAAGGAAGCCCGTCGCGCATAAGCTTCTCCGCAATGCTGGACGTCCGCTTCAGGCGTGTCTGTATGCCGGTGATCGGATTGCGCTTATAGCGTATCTTGAACTCCGTGTTCAGCACCTCAAACTTTGTGCGTATCTCCTTGAGCGCACAGTTGTACATCATCATCAGTTCTTTATACTCCACGAGCGTTCCCATGGCGTACTTTGTATGGGTGAGGAGCCTGTTGAACGGTGCCTCCGCCACGGCCGGCACGTTGGTGCCGTCGGCCGTGGGCTCGGTCGCGTCGCTGATCCAGCGGTCTATTTCGTCCGCGTCAAAGCGGTCTATCTGAGCTTGCGGTATATGTATTCACTCCTGTCTGTCGGGTATGGGCAGGGACTCACTCGGAGAGAAGCCTGCGGTAAAATGCCAGATATTTGACCATGGACATGAGTATCATGGCGGCGCACACTACGAACATCATGCTCGCGTAAAGCTCCGGGACGGAGGGGAAGAGGAAGAGAATTACCATCGTTGCGTACAGGACGAAGGTCGTGGCCTTTCCGAACCACTGCGCGCTGTTGATGCTGTCCTTTTTTCGCATCACCACCACACCGAAAGTCGCCATGATGATCTCCTTGACGGCAAAGAGGGCCAGCAGATAGCGAACGCCCGTGTAGCGGTTATAGAGGCAGGCGATCAGGGCGAACTGCGTAAGCTTGTCTGCGATGGGGTCAATGATTTTCCCGAGATCCGATACCATGTTGAAGCGTCGGGCGATGTATCCGTCAAGAACATCCGTTATGCCGGAAAGCACGATGACCGCGACCGAGAGAACGTACTCGCACTTGCCGACATAGAGCCAGATGATAAGCGGTATCATCAGCAGTCGTATCAGGCTCAGCAGGTTCGGTACCGTGAGAATTTGCTCCTTCTTAAAAAGTCGGTTCATAACTTTCTCCTCCTTTATGTATCACAATGCCCACTCTCCGCCGGCAAATGGGCCATCGCGTGGTAGGAGAGCACATCGTGGACGGTCTCTCCGTCGATTTGCAGGGGTGAGGGACGGTCGAACTCCACGCGGATGTCCTTTCCCTCAAAGACCGAGACAGCCTCGGTGTGCTTGAGGTGCTTGCCCTGAAAGATGGAGGGGAAGATCATCAGCGTTTTCAGCTTCCCCGCGGAGTGGAACACCATGAGGGAGAGCGTGCGGTCGGCCTTTGTCCTGTCCTGAGCGGGGGTGGGGTACATACCGCCGCCGTAGCACTTGCCGAACATGGTCGGCGCGATCCACACCTTATCATAGCGGTGCTCCTCGCCGTCAACGGTGACCGTGGCGCCCGTCGGAGGGAAGCCCCAGAGAAGCCCGCGTATGGCGATGAGAGTGTAGTTGATGTTTTTCTTCCCCTGCTCGCGCAGGCGGTCGCCGACCTCGGTGCAGTAGCCGTCTATACCGAAGCCTATTCCGTTGAGGAAACGGCAGGTTTTTCCGTTTACCTCCACCGCGGGGAGATCAATGAGATAATTGCGGATGTCAAAGGGCTCCGCGCCGCGCTCCTTCCCGAGCTCGCGGGCAAAGTCGTTCCCCGTCCCCGTGGGATAGTACAGAACACGCGCCGGGAGCTCCAGTCCCGCCGTGCTGTTCGCGAAGTGATGCAGTGTTCCGTCGCCGCCGGTGAGGACGATAAAGTCGTCCCTGTCCAGCCCCGAGAGGAAAACGCGCCAGTCCGCGATTTTCGTCACGTCGACATAAACGAGCGGCTCGGTAAAAAAGTCCTTCAGCCGCTCAAGCTCGGCGTCCGAGCTCCCGTTCCCGGCGGCGGGGTTTGTCAGTATGTAGCCTGTTGTCATTGTTTCTCCCTCATTTCTATATTTTTTCGGAGCAACTCCGCCGTCTCGGCGCCCAGAGTATGGGTGTCGGCGGAGAGAACGTGCTCCGCGTCGAATACTTCGATCACGTCAAGGTAAACATCTGTTTTCCGCAGTGGGAAATTCTTGGCGATACTGCTTGTGCCGGACACGGCAAGCACCGCGATGGGCGCGCCCGCCTGCTTTGCTATCTTGAACATTCCGTCATGAAAGGGCAGCAGTCCGCCGACCTTTCCCCGCGTCCCCTCCGGATAAACGCCCACGGATACCGTCTGCTCGCGCAGGAGCTTCGAGGCGCTGTGGACGGTGGACATCGCGTTGCGCGGGTTTTCCCTGTCGATGGGCAGGAAACAGCAACGGCGTATTATCCTGCCGAAGAGGGGTATCTTAAAGTTCTCCGGCTTGGAGACAAAGGCAATATCCCACTGCGAAAGGGCGACCCACGTCGTGATGGGGTCAAACTTGGAAAGGTGGTTTCCGACAAAAAGCAATTTACCGTCCCGGGGCAGCTTCTCCTCGCCCGTCACATGAATATGCACGCGGGCGACCTTCAGTGCGAGCCACGACGCGCTCACGAGAAGAAAACGGTACAGTCGGCTGGGACTGTCGTAAATTTCCCCGGTATCCACAAGCAGGGCACAGACCGCTATCGTTGCCACATATATAAGCAGCACGGCCAAAATACCCCATAGAATATATTTCACGGCCATATTTCTCTCTCACCGTCACACGACGACCGCCACGGACAGCCGCGCCCGTGACGATCGGTTTTTTATATGCGGGGTTTCAGCGATTTAATATGCTCATAAATTCTTCGCCGGTAATGGTTTCTTTTTCGTAGAGATAGAGCGCGAGTTCCTCCAGCTTGTCCCGATTGTCGAGAAGAAGCTGTTTTGCCTTTTCGTGCTGTTCCCTGACAAGGCGCACGACCAGCTCGTCTATCTTCGTCTGCGTTTCGGCGGAGCAGGCAAGGCTTGCATCCCCGCCGAGATACTGGTTGGTCACGGTTTCAAGCGCCACCATGTCGAATTCCTCGCTCATACCGTAGCGGGTGATCATGGCGCGGGCGAGCTTCGTCGCC
>CAZPLL010000068.1:8428-9124 GCA_964587485.1 uncultured Oscillospiraceae bacterium
GCCCGTGGACACACTGCCCAGCGCGACCTCCTCCGCGGCGCGTCCTCCGGCGTATGTGGCGATCTTGTTGACTATTTCCTCGCGGCTCATGAGATAGTGGTTGCCCTCGTCCACCTGCATGGTGTACCCCAGCGCACCGGAGGTGCGGGGGACGATGGTTATCTTCTGCACGGGCGCGGAATGGCTTTGCAGTGCCGCAACCAGCGCGTGCCCTATCTCGTGATAGGCAACGGCCATCTTTTCCTTGTCGGACAAAATGGCGTTCTTTTTCTGATAACCGGCAATGACTACCTCGATGGATTCCTCAAGATCGGCCTGTGTCGCGAATTTGCGCCCGGCACGCACCGCGCGCAGTGCGGCCTCGTTGACAATGTTGGCAAGCTCCGCGCCGCTGGCTCCCGACGCCATGCGGGCTATCACCTTGAAATCAACGTCATCCGCAAGCTTGACCTTCTTTGCGTGTACCTTGAGTATCTTCTCGCGCCCGTCCAGATCGGGGAGCTCCACGGGAACACGGCGGTCGAAGCGTCCCGGGCGTGTCAGCGCGGGGTCAAGGGACTCGGGGCGGTTGGTCGCGGCGAGTATCATCACGCCGGAATTGCCCTCAAAGCCGTCCATCTCGGTGAGTAGCTGGTTGAGCGTCTGCTCGCGCTCGTCGTTGCCTCCCATGCCGTTGCCGGTATTGCGCTTCTGGCC
>CAZPLL010000069.1:0-9027 GCA_964587485.1 uncultured Oscillospiraceae bacterium
TTGAGGGGTTAAATAAGGGTATAACATTTGCCCCAGTGAAATCCCGACGATGAAGTCTCTTGACTCCGACAAGAAGGCGGTAAAGCCCGCCGGGGAGGCTGTCAATACTGCTCCCGTGGCACCTGTAGCGGAAGAAAAAATTGATTTCTCCAACGTACAGATCGAGCCGCTCTTTGAGGACTTCGTTGATTTTGACACCTTCTCCAGATCTGATTTCCGTGCCGTAAAGGTCAAGGAATGTGAGGCGGTAAAGAAGTCCAAGAAGCTCCTGAAGTTTGTTCTGGACGACGGGACAGGCACAGACAGGGTCATTCTGAGCGGAATACACCCCTACTATGAGTCCGAAGAGCTGATTGGTAAGACCTGCATTGCTATCACCAATCTGCCGCCCAGACCGATGATGGGCATTGAGTCATGCGGTATGCTGATTTCCGCCATACATCAGGAAAACGGCGAAGAGAAGCTCCATCTGCTGATGGTCGATGACCATATCCCCGCAGGTGCGAAGCTCTATTGACCCTTTGCCAAATACGCCGTTCTGAACAGAATAGTATAGAAATAAGCCGTACACCGGTAAAAGGTGTACGGCTTTACACTTATCTTTACAATAACTCTTACTTCTTCACCAGGTCGGCGAGGTCTGCGAGGGGGAGAATATTGGTGCTTTCCTGGCAGTCATAGTCGCTGACGGTGATATCGTCGCCGCCGTTCCACTCGATCACAAGAGTGACGCCGTGCTCATACGCCGCGCGGAGGACATAGACGGGTACAGTGGTACGGTGTGCCGCTGCCGCGGTGACGGTGTCGCCCTGCTCAGCACGGCAGATATCCATGTAAACGTAGAACCAGAAGAGGTCTATGCCATCTTCGGTGTCGAGGCCCATGATATGAATCTTGTTAAGAACCTTCTGAATATCCTCGTCGGAGAGAGCTTCGTCGCCGGACTCGCTAAATTCAAAGTCAATACCGTCGAGCGCACCGAAATACATATCAGGGATGCTCTCATATCCATAGTAATCGTTAACCAAGAGCCCGGAACCGGCACTGCCGTTCGTTCCGCCCGCGCCGCCGGAGGCACTGCCGCCTACATACAGGTAGCCCTCGGAATCATTATACATTTTCATGTTCACGGCGGCACCGCCCTTGCCATAGCTGCCGTTGGTGCTACCGCCCGTGACATTCCCACCGACTGTGACAGTGGCGGAATTATACATACTGACGCCGTATCCGCCTCTGCTTATATTTTCCTGCGAGTCAAGAGGCTCGGCATAAACATCGCCTCCCGTGACGTTTCCGCCGACCGTGACAGTGGACTCGTGATCCGCCCTAACGCCGGTACCGCCGTAGCCGTAGTGGCCATAGCTTTTGCCTCCGGTAACATTGCCGGTTACGGTCACGGTACTTCTATCTTTCGCAGATACACCCTCGTCACCGTCACTGTAGTCGCTGGGGTCAGTGAAATCGACATATTTAGGACTACCGTCTCCGCCGGAAACATTTCCGTCAATATAGACGGTGCTGTCATCTACAGCGTCCACACCCTGGTCACCGGCAGTAATATCTCCGTTGACGGTAACATTGCAGTCATCTTCAGCATCCACGCCATCATCGTCGGCAGTGATATTCCCGGTGACAGTTACTATACTGTTATCATCGGCGTTAACACCGTCATCGTCGGCAGTGATATTGCCGTTGACGATCACATTGCTGTATTCATAAGAGTTAACGCCGTCTTCCCCTGCATTGATATCGCCGTTGACAGTCACCGTGCTTCTATCATTAGCGTACACGCCGTCATCACCGGCAGTGATATTGCCGGTGACGGTCACCGAACTGCTATCGTGAGAGCTCACGCCGTCATAAACGCCGGAATTAATATCACCATTGACGGTCACGGTTACGTTGCCGCGGGCTTCAACAGTGCCGGCAAGGTCGGTGTTGACCTTAACATTACCGTCACCGTTAAATTTCGCGCCGTTGAGGACGCTGTCGTTTTTTGTTCCTATCGTGTACTTGATACCGTCCTTCGCCGTCAGGTAATTATAAGTGGCTGTTACGTCCGCGGTCAGGTCGATATCGACATCCTCGCCGCTGTTGTCGGCAAAGGCTGTCTGTAGATCATCAAAGCTCGCCGCCGTGTACGACGCGGCAAAGGCACCCGTTGAGAGCGAAACCATCAACGCAAGGACAACAACAAAAGAAAGAAGCAATTTCAGTTTACGCATGGACGATACCTCCATGTTTCTTGATAAGAGTATTATACACTATACGTCGGCATCTTTACAAGAAAAATATTCAGTTTATTGAAAAAAGTCACGACAGATACTGTCAAAGGTCGGGTATATTCGGACAGGCAAAGTGCATGACCTCCTCTATCATATGGTGGAGCGTCTGCGCCGCTGTTGTTTCGGTCGCCCTATAAATCACCTCGCGCCCATCCCGGCGTGATTCGATGAGCCCCGCGACACGCAGTGTCCGCAGATGGTGAGATACCGCCGGGGGAGACATATCCAGCAACGACGCCATGTCTGCAACACATTCCTCGCGGTGGCAAAGAAGCCAGAAAATGCGAAGCCTCGTCGGGTCACCGAGATGACTGAAAAGCTCGGCTATTACCTGAAAATCCTGAATCTGCGACAGCCGCTGTTTCATATCCTCCTGCGCCGCGCCGTGTACGTGTCTGTGTATTTCCGTGTGCTCCATCGAAATTCCTCCCGTATTTATCGGCTGATGTTAGAAAAATATAAAAAAATACTTGATTTTTTATTACACAATGATTATACTACAATCACAACGATTAAACAAGTGCTTAATCATTAAATCTTCTTCACGGGAAAGGGAATATATCATGAAAAAGACCTACAAGATAGAAGTGGACTGTGCCAACTGCGCGAACCTTATGGAGGATGCCACTCGCAAAACAGAGGGCGTCACGACTGCGACCGTGAACTTCATGACCCAGAAGATGATAGTCGAGTTTGCCGAGGGCGCGGACATCAAGGCAGTTATGCAGAACGTTGTTAAAGCCTGCAAAAAGGTCGAGCCCGACTGTGAAATATACCTCTGATAACTCAGACCGGTATGCGCCCCACGCCCGGGGCGCAAAAAAGCGCATGACCATTAAACACTTGCTTAATGGTTTGGAGGAGAATAAAGTCATGACCAAAAAGCAGAGAAAAATGCTCGCCCGCATATTGATAACAGCGGCAATGCTTGTCGCGTTGTACTTCATTCCCGCTTCGGGGATAGTGAGGCTGGGGCTATACCTCGTCGCCTATTTCCTCATCGGCTATGATATTCTTAAAAAGGCTGTCAAGGGCGTGCTCAATCGGCAGGTGTTTGACGAAAACTTTCTTATGGCCGTTGCAACGGTCGGCGCGTTCGCTCTGGCGATACATGAAAGGAGCGGAGACTATCTCGAGGCCGTTTCCGTTATGCTTTTCTACCAGACGGGTGAGCTGTTCCAGAGCTGTGCCGTGGGTAAATCCCGCCGCAGTATCGGCGCGTTGATGGACATTCGTCCGGACTATGCCAATGTGGAGAGCGACAGCGGCATTGAAAGGGTAGACCCCGACGAGGTTGCCGTCGGCAGTGTCATCGTGGTTCAGCCCGGCGAGAGAGTGCCGCTTGACGGCGTTGTACTCTCCGGAACGTCAACGCTCAACACCTCCGCCCTGACCGGGGAGAGTCTGCCGCGCGATGTATGCGAGGGGGAGGAGCTTATCTCCGGCTGTATAAACATGACCGGGGTCCTTCGCGTGCGCACGACGAAGGAGTTCGGAGAGTCCACTGTATCACGAATACTCGAGCTTGTCGAGGATTCAAGCTCACATAAATCAAAATCCGAGGATTTTATCTCGAAGTTTGCCCGCGTCTATACTCCCACGGTCTGCTACAGTGCGCTGGCGCTGGCGATACTGCCGCCAGTTGCAAGTCTCCTTCTCGGCGGTGACGCTGACTGGGGCGAGTGGCTGTACCGTGCGCTGACGTTCCTCGTTATCTCCTGCCCCTGTGCGCTGGTCATTTCCATCCCGCTCAGCTTCTTTGCCGGTATCGGCGGCGCGAGCAGGGAGGGCATACTCATCAAGGGCTCAAATTATCTTGAAACTCTCTCTCAGGTCAAATGCGTCGTCTTCGACAAAACGGGCACACTGACACAGGGCGTGTTTGAGGTCAGCGGCATACATCACAGCAAAATGGAGGACGAAAAACTGCTGGAATACGCGGCTCTGGCCGAGTGCGCATCCTCGCACCCCATCAGCAAGAGCCTGCAAAGAGCCTACGGAAAAGCGCCTGATCGCAGTCGCGTAACAGACATATGCGAGCTCAGCGGCAAGGGCGTCAGCGCTAAGGTAGACGGACACGACGTTCTCGCCGGTAACGGCAGGCTGATGGAGCAAAACGGCATCTTGTTCAACGACTGTCACAGTGTCGGTACCGTTATTCACATCGCCATAGACGGAGAGTATTCGGGGCATATCGTGATATCCGACGTTGTAAAGCCCACATCTGCGGAAGCGATAAAGAGTCTCAAACGCGCCGGAGTAAAGCGCACGGTCATGCTCACCGGTGATGCCGAAGCCGTGGCCGCCGAGGTTGCCTCTGGGCTTGATATCGACGAGACATACAGCGAGCTCCTCCCCGCCGGGAAGGTAACAAAGATCGAAGAGCTTCTCGCCATGACACCGGATAAGGATAAGCTTGCCTTCGTTGGGGACGGCATCAACGACGCGCCCGTACTGACCCGCGCCGACATCGGCATAGCTATGGGAGCCATGGGTTCCGATGCCGCTATTGAGGCCGCCGACGTGGTGCTCATGGACGACGACCCCATGAAGATATCCAAGGCGATTCGCATTTCGCGCAAATGCATCGGCATCGTATATCAGAATATCATATTCGCGCTGCTCATCAAATTCTCGTTCCTCGTTCTGGGCGCGCTGGGCGTTGCGAATATGTGGTTCGTGATATTCGCCGATGTCGGTGTGATGATCATCGCGATACTCAACGCTACCCGCGCACTGCACGTTCGCAGGCTGTGAGCTGAGGCTTGTTATTTCCCGGGTGATATGGTATACTCTCACTCGCTTATAAACGGGAGGCGAGTAAATGTTAGGCGTGATAATCAACGCGCTGGGCGTAGTGATCGGCGGGACGATCGGTGCGGCGTTCGGCGGAGCCATAAAGGAAAAATATACCGCTGCCATCATAACCGTTATGGGGCTTGTAATGATGATGATAGGTATACAGAGCACCCTCGGGACAAGTAACATACTTATCTGCATCGTGTGTCTTGTTATCGGTACGCTTATCGGCGCGGCGCTCGATTTCGACAGGAGAATGAACGGCATGGCCGACAGCGTGAAAGCCATGCTCAGCGGTACGAGGCTGGGGCGCGGGCGCTTTGCGGAGGCGTTCGTGACCACAACGATACTTTTCTGTGTGGGGTCGATGGTGGTCATTGGCTCGATAACGGCGGGGCTCAATCACGACTACAGCATATTGATAACGAAAACTGTGATGGATTTTGTTTCGGCTATTGCGTTCTCCGCGGCACTCGGCCCCGGAGTGCTGATGACGGCAATCAGCGTTATGGTGATCGAGGGCGGGCTTGTCCTGCTGGCCGGAGTCGCCCAACCGATACTTACCACCGAGGTGGTAACTGAAATGACCGCCGTCGGCGGCGTTATCCTGTTCGGCTTGAGCTTCAACATCCTTGGTATCAGTGAGAAAAAAATACAGGTCGGCGATATGATACCGTCGCTGTTTCTGCCAGTGATATATTTCCCACTCACAGAGCTTGTAAAAAGTGTTCTCTGACAAAAATGCCTTTGCTTCAAATCGGAGCAAAGGCATTAAGTTTATTTCTTGAAGCTGTCCTTCAGCGCAACGGCGCGGTTGAACACCAGATGCCCGGGGGAGGCGTCCCTGTTGTCGAGGACAAAGTAGCCCTGACGCATGAACTGGAAGCCCTCGGAGTCCTTGCCGCGAGCGGGCATCGGCACGGCGGCGAGACCGGCCTCGACCTTACAGCCGGTAAGAACGGTGAGGCTGTCGGGATTGAGCGCCTCGAGGAAATCCTTGTCCGCGCCGTCCGGCTCGGGATCGCTGAAGAGATAGTCATAAAGGCGAATCTCAGCATCCGCGCAGCTCTCGGCGTCAACCCAGTGAATGGTCGCGCCCTTGACCTTGCGCCCGTCGGCAGGATCTCCGCCGCGGCTCTCTGGGTCATATTCGCAGAATATCTCGGTGACGTTGCCGTTTTCGTCCTTTGCGCATCCGGTGCAGGTGACGAGGTAGGCGCCCTTGAGACGCACCTCAAACCCGGGGTGCATACGCTTATACTTGGGCGCGGGAACCTCCATAAAGTCGTCGGCTTCTATCCACAGATGGCGGGAGAAGCTGACCTCTCTCGTGCCGTCCTCGGGCTTGAGGGGGTTATTCTCAACGGTCAACAGCTCACTCTGCCCCTCGGGGTAGTTGGTGACGGTGAGCTGTACGTGGCGAAGAACAGCCATGACGCGCTTTGCGTTGTCGTTGAGGTCGTCGCGCAGACAGCTTTCAAGCAGAGCCCAGTCAACTGTTGAGTCGACCTTGGACACACCGATGCGCTCGCAGAAATTGCGTATGGATCTTGCCGTGTAGCCGCGGCGGCGCAGTCCGCAGAGGGTGGGCATACGCGGATCGTCCCAGCCGGAGACACGCCCCGTCTCCACCAGCAGTCTCAGCTTGCGCTTGGACATGACGGTGTAGTTGATGCCGAGGCGCGCGAACTCGATCTGACGGGGCTTTATTCCGGGAATGGAGACGTTTGAAACCACCCAGTCGTACAGCGGGCGGTGAGCCTCGTATTCGAGCGAGCAGAGGGAGTGGGTGATACCCTCAAGCGCGTCCTGAATCGGATGGGCAAAGTCGTACATGGGGAATATGCACCACTTTGTACCCTGACGGTGATGCTCGATATAGCGTATACGGTACAAAACGGGGTCGCGCATATTGAAGTTGCCGCTGGCAAGGTCTATCTTTGCGCGCAGGGTGTAGCGCCCCTCCTCAAATTCGCCGTTTCTCATCCGGCGGAAGAGGTCCAGGCTTTCCTCAATGGGTCTGTCTCTCCACGGGCTTACGGCGGGGTGAGAGGTATCGCCGCGGTATTCTCTGAACTGCTCGGGGGTAAGCTCGCAGACATAGGCGAGTCCCTTTTTGATAAGCTCTATGGCGTACTCGTAGGTTTTTTCAAAGTAGTCGGAGCCGTAGTAAAACCTGTCGCCCCAGTCGAAGCCGAGCCAGTGTATATCCTCCTGAATGGCGTCGACGTACTCGGTGTCCTCTTTGGCGGGGTTGGTGTCATCCATGCGGAGGTTGCATATTCCGCCGAATTTTTCCGCGGTACTGAAATCTATGGTGAGAGCCTTGCAGTGGCCGATGTGAAGATAACCGTTAGGCTCGGGCGGGAAGCGGGTGTGTACCTGCATACCGTAGCAACGGCCGCCCTCCGACAGATCCTCCTGTACAAAATTCTCAATAAAGTTTCTGCTTGTTTCTTCCATGGCTCGTCTGCCTCCCGTTTGAATTACCGTAACATTATAATCGAAAGGTATGGTAATTACAACAAAAATGTGGTAAACTAAAGAAAAAAAGAAAAGGAGACATGAGCATGGCTATCGTGCATCTTGATAAGAACACCTTCGATGATGAAATTTCCCGGGGAACGACGCTTGTTGACTTCTGGGCAACGTGGTGCGGCCCCTGCCGTATGCAGGCGCCGATACTGGACGAACTGGATAAGGAGCTCGGCGGCACCGTCAAGATAGGCAAGGTGGATGTGGACAGCGAGATGGAGCTTGCAAAGCGCTATCGCGTCATGAGCATCCCGACGCTTCTTGTGTTTAAGAACGGTGAGCTTGCCTCCCGTGCCGTGGGGCTTCAGGATATCGAGAAGCTTCGCGAAATGGTGAATTGAGCTCATCCGAAGCTTAAATAATGCGGAAAACCCCGCTTTGTGCCCCTTCGGGGACTTGACAAAAAAATCCGGCTATCATATAATACCCACACTTGCTGAGATGGACAGGAGTACACAGGCGGCGGATGCAAAGAGAGAAAGCGGTCGGTGCAAGCTTTCGTGAGGCGCTGTGGAAGGTCGGTTCGGAGCATCGGGTGTGAAGGAGCTTATCTGTGTAGCCCCGGCGGTCGGTTCCCGTTACAGAACCCACGAGAGCCGTTATTGCGGAATTCAGGTGGTACCGCGGTATTATATCGCCCTGAAGCTGGAAAAGCTTCAGGGCTTTTCCATATCTCAAGCACAATTCGAGAGGAGATTGATCATGAAGGAACTTCCGAAAGTCTATGACCCCAAATCTACAGAAAAGAAAATATACGATATGTGGATGGAGGGTGGCTATTTCAAGGGCAAAATCGACCCGGACAAAAAGCCCTTTTCCATCGTTATGCCGCCTCCCAATGTCACCGGCCAGCTCCACATGGGACACGCGCTTGACTCCACGCTTCAGGACATACTTACCCGCTATAAGCGTATGCAGGGCTATTCGGCGCTGTGGCTTCCCGGTGTTGACCATGCCGGCATTGCAACGCAGATAAAGGTCGAGGAGGTTCTCCGCAAGAGCGAGGGTAAGACCCGCTATGACCTCGGCCGCGAAAAATTCCTTGAGCGCGTCTGGGACTGGAAGAACCAGTACGGCGACAGAATAGTTGAACAGCAAAAGAGCATGGGGGTCTCCTGCGACTGGGACAGGAGCCGCTTTACCATGGACGAGACCTGCGCCAAGGCCGTTCGAGAGACCTTCTGCGACCTCTATGAAAAAGGACTCATCTACAAGGGCAAGCGTATAATAAACTGGTGCCCGCACTGCCGCACTGCGCTCTCCGACGCGGAGGTCGAGTATAAGGACATTCCCGGTAGCTTCTGGTATATCCGCTACCCGATCGAGGATTCCGACGAGCAGTTCACCATCGCCACCACCCGTCCCGAGACCATGCTGGGCGACACCGGTGTTGCCGTGAGCCCCAATG
>CAZPLL010000070.1:0-8787 GCA_964587485.1 uncultured Oscillospiraceae bacterium
AATGGGAAAACTGGGATGCTCCATGGGAGAAAGAGGACACCGACGAAGAAACCGAACGCACATCTTGGCGTGAATACTACGAATCTGTGAAAGACCTCGCAGATGATGTTCGCCGTTGGAAGTTTGAGATCGAATGGAACGGCAGACACATTGGTTGGGTTAGCTCCTATCCCATTGATGAGAACTACGAATGGATTGGCGAGATCAAAGCCGGTCAGGCTGTCTATCGTGCCATTGGCATTGATATTTGCGAATCCGACGTGTGGGGACATGGTATCGGCACGAACGCTCTCCGTGCCTTTATGAATTACTACTTTGACAGCGGTGTGAACGAGCTTTACACACAAACTTGGTCAGGCAATGTCCGTATGCTCCGTTGTGCTGAACAACTCGGCTTTGTGGAATGTAACCGCAACGTCGGTACACGAGAGGTTGAAGGGAAGAAATATGATGGGTTGACATTTAGATTGAAATGAGAGGGAATATTATGCCATTTACCGCAAACCGCAAACGACCGATACAGGTCAAATCCTTTATAGACGAACATGAGCTTGCTGTAGAGTAGCATACTCAAAATTATCAATTATTTATCAGCTTTTTGCGCCTTGCAGCGGCTATTGATAAAAACAGTGCAAGCCTCGGGTACGCCGGGGCTTGCACTGTTTTTATCAATCCTTATGATAGCGCAGACTGCATACATCATCGCCCTTGGCTATGCACCTGGGCAGGTCGAGCGTACTGCCGTAGCACTCGCCGATGCCGTGGTCGCCGCACATTGCAATATCGCAGAGCTGTGCGATCTCCTCATCACTGCATCCGGCGTTCTGCCATGCCTTGACCAGCGGGCAATAGTGGAAATCAATGGAGAGCTTATCGTCCGTGGACTCAAGTATATCCATCTCAAACACGAGCTGTGCGGGCTTGGTAAAGAGCGTCTTTCTCAGCCCGACAAGGCTGACGGTCTTGCCCTTTTTGACGAGGCCGGTGCCCTGTGACAGGCCGCAACGTCTTATTGCCGCACTGCCGAAGTCTGTGGGGTCAAGCCCACGCTTTTTTGCCTCATCGCAAAGCAGGTACAGCCAGAAGGCTCTGTGCTCAAGCTGAGCGCGGATGGCCTGAAGCAGGCCGTTTTTGTATTTGGGTTCGTTCTTGACTATGCTCATATCTATTCTCCTTCAAATTATTTGTATAAGGTCTTTATAGAACAGCACACACTGTCCGATGTTCTGCGTGGCAATGTTTTCATTCGCGGCGTGTACGGTCGCAAACTGCTCCTTACTCAGGTCGATGGGCGCAAAGCGCAGGATATTGTCGGCAACATCGGTAAGGCACCGTGCATCCGTTCCGGCAGTCAGCAGAAACGGCGCTACGATAACGTCGGGGAAATTTGTATTCAACAGCTTCTCTACTGTCTTGAAGGCTTCGCCCTCGAAGTCTGTCGGGGCACAGTAGTCCCGCTCAGTCTCCTCGATCGCGACGCCGTGCTTTTTGCCTATTGCCTTTATTTCATCAAGACCGCGGTACAGATCATCCTCGCGGACACAGCGCAGGAACATGGTCGTCTCTGCTGTCTTTGCGCGTATCTGCGGGTCGCGGGTATCGCCCGCCGTCAGTGTCGTGAAGGAAACGCCGGTCGAAAGCATGGTGCTCGCGGCAGGTATGCCCATCATCACCTTTTTGATTACGGGCGAAAAGACGCCGATATTTCCAAACATAAGTCTGAGAGGAAAGCTCATATACGGTGCGTGGCGCTCAAAGGTCGCACGAACCTCGGGAGCAAAGCTACCCCTGTAAATGCGTGACTTTTTGCTGTCCACCTCGGCTATGAAACGGCTGAGTCTCAATACTGCGCTGTCACCGGCACCGCCGAAGCCGCCGTGACCCTTTGCGT
The DNA here is from genome assembly GCA_964587485.1 of uncultured Oscillospiraceae bacterium. Classification (GTDB taxonomy): domain Bacteria; phylum Bacillota; class Clostridia; order Oscillospirales; family Oscillospiraceae; genus Limivicinus. Next base: position 1,892 of record CAZPLL010000070.1, read on the forward strand.
CAAGCTCTGCCCTGCAACGGTACATATGGCGGCTTTTTTCATGCACCGCAACGACTGCGCTTTTCTGCTTCACGCCAGGTATCTGCCCCTGCGTGACAGCGCCGCCCTCGTCAATAACAGCGTAAAAGCGTATGCCCTGCCGCTTAAAATACTCGGTCGCAAGCACCATGCCGTCGCCACAGACCTCTTCGTTGTTTGACGAGCCTATGTAAAGGTTTATTCCCTCGAAATCATAGCCCTGTGAGAGCAGCTCCTCTGCCGCCTGAAGCTCCGCAAAAAGCGGTGTTTTGGTGTCGATGGTTCCGCGGCCGTAGAGATAGCCGTCCTTTTCGACGGGCGTAAACGGGTCTGTTTTCCAGCCGTCGCCGCCGTCAACTACGTCGTGGTGCGACATGAGCATGACGTTCTTTTGGGCGTTTTTGCCCTTTATGACATACACGAAGCAGCCCGTTCCGAAGCTGAGCCTCTCGGCCTTTGCCGTCAGGTTCGGGAACAAATCTTCAAGCACTGTATAGAAGCGTGCAAACTCCGCGTCATTTTCGCCCTCGTGTGTCCATACCGTTTTACATTCTATCATCCGCGACAGTCCTGCGACATAGGCGGCATTTTGCTCCGACGAGACGTTTTTGCGTGCCGATTCCGGCTGTAAAGTCCGCTTTTTCATCGCGCGCCCTCCTTCCGATGCTCGGAGATAAAGAGGGTAACGCTTTTCTCATTGTACACAGTAAAGAAAATCAGCGATAGCAGACTGAACCCGCCCGCGAATACTCCCGTCAGCTTGACGCCGAGTATCCCGACGGCCTCTCCGGCAGGAGCGCCGATCGCCAGTACGCTGGAGACGACGACCATGGCCAGCGAGTAGGCTATCTTCTCAATAAAGGTCTTGGTCGCGGAAAATATTCCCTCGCGGTTTATGCCGTTTTCAAGACTGTCCTTTTGAATTATGTCAGACATACAGGCCTGTGGCAGAATATTTATAGCCGCAAACGGGAACGCGACAACCACTCCAACGCCCAGCCCCAGCAACAGCTCGTGCCCCTCAACAAGAGCGGCAAGCCTGTCGCCGAAGAATATGAACGCGAATACCACGGTGAATATGACGCTCGCGATGACGAGCATCGCTTTTTTGCCGTACTGTTTGCTCAGCTTTACTATCATCGGGAACAGACACAGCGCGACCGCTATTGCAGTGAGCATTACAAGGAAGGACTGCGATTCCGGCACGTTCAGCAGCATGGTTATGTAGTACAGCATGGCTGTCTGGAAAAATGCCATTGAGATATAGCTGAACAGATCTCCGGCAAAGAAGGTGAGGAAGTTCCTGTTTTTGAAGATGCTCTTAACGGAGGCGAGCAGGGGCTGCTGGGGCGGAGCACTCTGCGTGACATAGTCCTTTTCGCGAAACGCCGTTGCGCCGAGGAGCACGCATACAAGTCCGATGGCGGCAAACACCATAAACACGATGCGCCACGACCACAGTGCGCTGACGCCCATCCGCTTTATCAGGTCAACAAACAGCGTCGCCGCGTACATAAATGAGCTCGACCCCATGAAAAAGGCCGTGCTTATGCCGTAGTAAGCCACTCTGTCGTTCGCGTCGGGGATCACCTCGGGTATCAGCGCGTTGCGCGGAATGAAGAAGAACGTATACGCCGTGTAATATGCAACGATAAAAAAGCCCACCCATATTACGTTGGCAACCGAGCCCTCGTCAAACGGCGCCATAAAAATGAGCAACGCCGACAGCGCGTAGGGTAACGCGGAATACTTCAAAAACGGCATCCTGCGTCCGTCCCTGTGGGTACAGCGGTCAGAGAGATTGGCTACCAGCGGGTCGGTAATGGCGTCTATGACCTTGCCGAAGCCTGTAAGCAGAGCCATGATAGTGATAAAGCCCAACAGCTTATTCTGCGGGAGCAGACTGGGTATGCCGCTTTTTACGGTCGGCTGGAAGAAGTACAGCAGATAGTTGCCTATCATACCGTTAAAGAGCCCCTTGGAAATATCCGAAAGGCAGTAGCGTATCATTTTCCGTCTTGGCAGCTTTTTCATCATAATTCTCTTTCCCTGAGTTTCTTGATATTCCCGTGTATTATATAGTCAAGGCGCGTGTAAATCAAGCCTCTGGTGAGGAAAACATTTCCGAAAATCAGGAAAAGACGGCAACGCACATATCGCATTGCCGTCTCTGCTGTTTTTTCGGAGGGATCAGTTCGGCCTTATTTCCCCTGCCAGAGCATATCCGCGGAGATATCGGCAAGGGATGCCGCGCCGCACATGGTCATGGTGGATTTGAGCTCGCCGATTATCTTGTTCATATAAACATTGAAGCCCTCGGCACCGCCGCCGTAGATGGCGGTAAGCACGGGACGGCCGATAAGCACCGCGTCCGCACCCAGAGCCAGCGCGCGGAACACGTCCACGCCGGAGCGTATACCGCCGTCAACGAACACGGTGAGCTTCCCGCCGACGGCCTCGACGATGGAGGGGAGCACCTCGGCGGTGGAGGGCACGCCGCCCTGCACGCGACCGCCGTGGTTGGAGACCACGATGGCATCGGCACCGGCTTCGACGGCCTTGAGCGCACCGGCGGGGGTCATGATACCCTTGATTATAAAGGGCATCTTTGCATAGTCGATTATCTCTTTCATCTCGGCCACGCTCTTGCTGCCCGCGTTGGGATTGTACTGCTTGAGGAAGGGGAGACCCGCACCGTCAACATCCATCGCGGCGGCAAAGATCCCGTTTTCGTTGAGAATATCAAGCTTCTCGAAAACAGCTTCCTTGTTCCACGGCTTGATTGTGGGGCAGCCCATGCTACCGACGGCAGTCATGTCCCGGACGGAGCTTATCATGATCTCGGGATCCATTCCGTCGCCGGTGAGTGCCATAACGCCGTAATCGGCGGCGGCCTTTACGAGTATGCTGTTGTATTCCTGATCGCTGTACTTGTCACCGTAGTGGAGCTTGAGTCCGCCGAGAGGTGCCGCGAAAACAGGCGCGGAGAATTTGCGGCCGAACAGCTCAAACGAGACGTCGGGGTCGGCAAAGTTGGGGCAGAGAGTGTCCATGTTGACGAATATCTCCTGCCACTTATCGTAGTTGCGTGTCGCTGTAAGGCCGGGGTATTTGCAGCCCGGGCCGGGGACGCTGTTGCCGCAGGCGCGCCCGTTGCACACAGGGCAGGCCTTGCAGTACGGGCCTATGCACGTTCTGGCCGCGGCGAGGATGTCATTGTATTCCATGATTCTCTCTCCTTTGATATTTTTTCGTTAAGCTGAATTGATTATCGCTTAAAATTCGCGGCGTGTCAAGGGCATTTGCCCCATTAAAGCGCCAATGAGCCGATTAAAATCAGTTGAGCTCGACACCGGTCAGGTCAAAAGCGGGTATCATCTCATCCGTTGCAGACTCGACCTCCTGCCAGTAGCCAGAGCTTATGCCGCATTTGCGCATATAGCCGCAGAGAAACTCATTCGTCTCCGACGATACGCGAGCGCGAAGCTCGGGAAATGCTTCAAGCCTCGGCATGGGAGTGTACTGGCACATCAGGGAAAAGAGCACACTGTCATCCGGGAAGCTCTCGGCCACGAAGTCTATGACATCCATGGAATTGAGCTCCTGCCCCGGCAGAATGAGGTGGCGGATGAGAACGCCCGAGCGCATTATCCCCTCGTTGTCGAGGACATACGGCCCCGTCTGGCGGTACATTTCCAGTATCGCGGCGCTTGCCACGGCAGGGTAATCCACGGCGGCGGAATACTTAGCGGCGACGGGAGCCTTTGCATACTTGAAGTCGGGCATATATATTTGCACGAGCCCCTCAAGACTTCTGAGTGTTTCAACGCTCTCGTACCCCGAGCTGTTCCAGACCACGGGGATACCGAGCTCAAGCCCGTCGAGCGCCTCCCTTATGACGCGCGCGAAATGTGTCGGTGTGACAAGGTTTATGTTGTGAACGCCCTGATCGCGCAGGCGCAACATGATATCCTTCAGCTCGCCCGGGCTCACGCGCTTTCCGCCCTCGCCGTGGCTTATCTCGTGGTTCTGGCAGAACACACAGCGGAGATTACACCCGGTAAAGAATATCGTTCCCGAGCCGCGACTGCCGCTGATGCACGGCTCCTCACCGAAGTGCGGCGCGGCGCGGGAGACCGACGGAAGGGCCGGACTTCGGCAGATACCGGAGGGAACGTCGTCACATCTGAGAACGCCGCATTTGCGTGGGCAGTCGTTACATATGTACTCCACTGAAAAAAACCTCCCTGCAGGAACATTGCCAAGAAAAACACAATCGTCAAAATGCCAATAAAGAGCCGTCCCGCGGCACATATTATAGCTCATATTTGGTCAATATGCAAGAAAACGTAAAAAACATAAAAAAGTGCATGATTTTTGCTTTTTTTGTGATAAAATGTTTTCGAAAACCACGGGCGGGTAATTATTTCGTGTTGAGCGGAGGCGGACTGAATGTTGAATATCGTTTTGGTCGAGCCTGAGATACCGCACAATACCGGTGCCATCGCACGCACCTGCGCCGCGACCGGCGCGCACCTCCATCTTATCAAGCCACTGGGCTTCGACATCTCAGACAGGGCGGTAAAGCGTTGCGGCCTTGACTACTGGTATCTGGTCGATATCAGTGTTTACGAGAATATTGACGAGTTCTTTGCAAAAAATGGTGACAGCAACATATTTCTTGCAACCACCAAAGCGCCCCGAGCATACCACGAGGTGGACATGAGAGGGGAGAGCGTGACGCTTATCTTCGGCAAGGAAACCGCCGGACTGCCACAGTGGCTTCGGGAGAAGTACCGCGAGAGATGTATACGCATACCCATGATAAGTCAAGCCCGGAGTCTGAATCTCTCAAACTCCGTCGCCATACTGGCATACGAGGCGCTCCGCCAGCAGGGCTTTCCCGGTCTGCTGGAGGTCGGCTCCATGTCGGAACAGTAAGTCTTGTATATTATTAACAGGAGGATAAACATGAATTACAGCAAGAAGACCGTTTACGATGCTGACGTCAAGGGCAAGAAAGTCCTGCTCCGTTGTGACTTCAACGTCCCTCAGGACAAAAAGACCGGTGAGATCACCAGCGATAAGCGAATCGTCGCCGCCCTCCCCACCATCAAATATCTGCTCGAGCAGGGCGCGGCTGTTATCGCCTGTTCCCATCTCGGAAAGCCCGTTGCCACATTTGATTCCTATGTGAAGAAGCAGACTGAAAAGGGCAAGGATCCCGCCTCCATCACCGAGGATGAGTGGAAGAAGTCTCTTGCCAAGCTGACTCTGGCACCCGTTGCAAAGCACCTGAGCGGGCTGTTGGGACAGGAGGTCATCTTCGCCGCCGACACCATCGGCGAGGACGCAAAGGCCAAGGCCGCCGCACTCAAGCCCGGCCAGATACTGCTCCTTGAGAATACCCGTTACGCCAAGGGCGAGACCAAGAACGACCCCGCCTTCGCAAAGGCTCTTGCGGATATGGCGGATATCTTCGTCTCCGACGCGTTTGGAACCGTTCACAGAGCGCACGCCACCACCGCCGGTGTCGCAGAATACCTCCCCGCATACTCCGGCCTTCTGGTCGATAAGGAGCTGTCTGTTATGGGCAAGGCTCTCAACGACCCCAAGCGTCCCTTTGTTGCCGTCCTGGGCGGCGCTAAGGTCTCCGATAAAATCAACGTCATCAACAACCTCCTTGAAAAGGCCGACACCATCATCATCGGCGGCGGCATGGCCTACACCTTCAGAAAGGCCATGGGCTTTGAGGTCGGCAATTCTCTCCTTGAGGCTGACCGTATCGACTACGCCAGTGAAATGATCGAAAAGGCCAAGGCAAAGGGCGTCAAGTTCCTCCTGCCCGTAGATAACATCTGCGCCGCCGAGTTCTCCGCGGACGCGGAGCCCGTGCTTGTAGAGGGCGATATTCCCGCCGACATGATGGGCATGGACATCGGCCCCAGGACCATTGAGCTTTTCTCCGAGGCCGTCAAGGGTGCCGGTACCATCGTATGGAACGGACCCATGGGCGTTTTCGAGTTTGACAGATTCGCCACCGGTACCAAGGCCATGGCCAAGGCACTCGCAGAGTCCGGCGCAATAACCATCGTCGGCGGCGGCGACAGCGCGGCGGCAGTCGAAAAGCTGGGCTACGCGGATAAGATCACTCATATTTCCACCGGCGGCGGCGCCTCTCTGGAGTTCCTTGAGGGCAAGGAGCTTCCCGGCGTTGCGTGCCTGCTCGACAAGTAATCATCTATAAGGAGATACAAAAATGAACAGAAAATACCGCAGAACCATTATCGCGGGCAACTGGAAGATGAATATGCTCGCTTCCTCCGTTAAGCCCTTTATGGAAGAACTCAAGGAGAATATGACCAAGGCCAAGACCTGTGACGTAGTTCTCTGCACTCCCGCAGTGATGATCCCCGCTATGGTCAAGGCCGGCAAGGAACTCAAGGTCGCAGCCGGCGGTCAGGACGTCTCCAAGTACGAAAAGGGTGCGTACACCGGCGAGATCTCCGCAAGCCAGCTCGCCGACATCGGTGCCAAGTACTGCATCGTCGGCCACTCTGAGCGCCGTCAGTACCACGGTGAGACCGATATGCTCGTTAACGAGAAGGCGAAAGCTCTCCTCGAAAAGGGCATCAGCCCCATCATCTGCGTGGGCGAGAGCCTTGAACAGCGCGAGATGGATCTGACCATGGAATACGTCGCCTATCAGGTCAAGGCCGCTCTCAGCGGGATCGACGCTACCCAGCTTCGCCGCTGTGTCATAGCCTATGAGCCCATCTGGGCCATCGGCACCGGCAAGACCGCGACAGCCGAGCAGGCGCAGGAGGTCTGCGAGGGCATCCGTGCCGTTATCCGCAAGATTTACGGCGCACGTCCCG
>CAZPLL010000071.1:0-8752 GCA_964587485.1 uncultured Oscillospiraceae bacterium
CATTCCGCCGCTTCGCTACCCTCGCGCTCCCCCGCTACTCTGTCGCGTGAGATTTATTTATAGTTTTTTTGACAGTCTCTTACCTGTCTTATGTTTTTCTCAAATTTGGAGCGCGGCCCCATGACCTCACGCCCACAGCCGCAGCAGCGCAGACGAAAGTCCGCCCCCGTGCGCAGAACCTGCCATTCGCGACTGCCGCAGGGGTGCTCCTTTTTCATGGTGAGAATGTCGCCTACCAGAATATCCATGTGCCCGGCCTCACTTTTTTATTTCGTCCCAGTAGCGCTTGGCGGCCTGCTCGGTCTTGTTGTCGCCGTACTCGTAGTAGTGAGCGTTTTTGAGATCGTCGGGCAAATATTGCTGGCGCACCCAGTGTCCGGGGTAGTCGTGCGGGTATTTATAGCCCTGCTCACGCTCAAAGCCCGCGCCGTCGGCGTGGACGTTCTGAAGCTCGCGTGGGAAGGGGCCGACGTGTCCCGCACGGACGTCGGCAGCGGCGCGGTCGATGGCCATATATGCGGAGTTCGACTTCGGCGCGGTGGCAAGCAGAAGGCACGCCTCGGCCAGCGGGAGCCTCGCCTCCGGCAGACCGAGCTGAAGCGCCGAGTCAACGCACGCCTTGACGATGGGGACGGCCTGCGGGTAGGCAAGCCCCACGTCCTCACTCGCGGAGCACAGGAGACGGCGGCAGATACCCACGAGATCCCCCGCCTCCAACAGCCGCGCAAGGTAATGCATTGCGGCGTCGGGGTCGGAGCCGCGCAGTGACTTCATCAGCGCGGAGAGAGAATCGAAATGCTCATCCCCCTCCCTGTCGTAGCGCATGGAGGAGCGCTGTGTGACCGCGGCGGCGTCCTCCACGGTCACGGTGTCACCCGTCGCGGCGGAGAAAAGAAGCTCCACGGCGTTTATCGCCTTGCGCACATCCCCGCCGCAGGCAGAGGCGATACGCGCGGCAACACCGCTCTCGAACTCAAGAGGCGTATCCCGACGGGAATTTGCGATATCCACGGCGCGGATAACGGCGCGTTGTGCGTCCTCGGGGGTGACGGGCTTGAACTCAAATACCGTCGAGCGGCTGAGTATCGCGTTAAAGACCGCGAAATACGGGTTCTCCGTCGTGGAGGCGATGAGCGTTATACGCCCGTCCTCGATAAATTCAAGCAGGGATTGCTGTTGCTTTTTATTGAAATACTGTATCTCGTCGAGGTAGAGCAGTATCCCGCCGGGGCAGAGGAAGGTGTCCAGCTCGTCGATTATGCGTTTTATGTCGCCGATGCCGGCGGTGGTGGCGTTGAGCTTGCGCAAAGTACGGTTGGTGCGCTCGGCGATTATGCGCGCGACGGTGGTCTTGCCGGTGCCGGAGGGGCCGTAGAATATCATGTTCGGTATCTGCCCGCTCTCTATCACGCGCCGGAGCATACCGCCGGGGCCGAGAATATGGCGCTGCCCCACCACATCGTTGAGATCAGAGGGGCGTATTTCGTCTGCAAGTGGCTTGTACATCGAGCTTCCTCCGTAAGTCGTTCCTGCCGTGTTCCGACATTTATTATACCACCGCAGACAGCGCCGGACAAGCACAAAAGCGCCGTGAAAAAATTTTATACATGAAAGATTTCGCGTCATTTCTCGCCGGGAACGGTATAAACTCATCACATAACATACGATCAGGAGGTCATGTGATGCAAACACTGAGAAACCGTCCGGGTCTGCGCCGCGGACGGGTAATATATCTCAAGCCCGACGAGCTTGCGCCGAACCCCGTACAGCCGCGAAAGCGCTTTGACGAGGAGTCATTGAACGAGCTGTGCGAGAGCATCAAAAGCTACGGCATACTAAACCCTCTCACCGTGCGCGCCCGAAACGGCGGCTACGAGCTGGTGGCGGGGGAGCGGAGACTACGCGCGGCGAAGCTTGCCGGGCTCACGGAGGTGCCGTGCATACCGCTGGATATCGACATTGAGGACTCGAATCTTATCGCCCTGATAGAAAATCTCCAGCGGCGGGATCTGGATTTTATCGAGGAGGCGGCGGGACTGCACCAGCTCATACGCATATTCGGACTGTCGCAGGAGGAGGCGGCGCGGCGCATCGGGAAATCACAGTCCGCCGTGGCGAACAAGCTGAGACTGCTGAAGCTCCCGGAGGATATACTTGAGGCTCTGCGCGAAAACGGCCTTACCGAGCGACACGGCAGGGCGCTTCTGCGTCTCGGCACACCGCAGAGACAGCGCGCCGCGCTCGAATACATATTGGAAAACGACCTGACCGTTGCCGCGACGGACAGCTATATCGACGCGCTCCTCCAGTCGCCCGAGCCGCCGGAGGAGGAACAGCCCCGTGCGAGGCGGAGCTTTGTCCTCAAGGACGTGCGGGCGTTCCTCAACACGCTCTCGCGCAGTCTCGACATGATGAAGCAGGGCGGCATCGAGGCCGGCATGAGCCGCGAGGAGACAGAGGATTCGCTCATCCTTACCATCTCCATACCGAAAAGTAAAAGCGCGGAAGCGACATAAATCACCATTCACCTCAGTATGCTGTGCTGAGGTGTTTTTAATGATACATTATTATTCCGAGCTGCACTATAAGGAGGTCATCGACATACATTCGGGGATGCGGCTGGGCTTTGTGTACGACGCGGAGTATGACGACGCCGCGGGTCAGCTCATCTCCGTGATAACGCCGGGGCGCACACGCTTCTTCGGCCTGCTCGGGCGCGAGGATGACTATGTTATCCCGTGGGGCTGTATAGTGCGTATCGGCAGCGACATAATACTTGCGGAGGCAAAGGACGATCAGCTCCGCCGCCGCAAGCCGAAGCGGGGCGCGATCTTCTGAAAAAAGCTATGCAAACCCCGGCGTTTATTGTATAATGACGGTGTATCTGCTGATAAAGGACTGATAATTCTGGAAAACACCGAAAAGAAAAAGGAGCGCGCCGTGCTGGCGGGGCTGTCCGCCGCGTCCATGGACGAACACGAGCGCTCCACCGACATATCAATGGATGAGCTTGCCGCCCTTGTGGAGACTGCCGGGGGTGAGGCCGTCGCCATGCTCATCCAGAACCGCGCGACCCCGGAGCCCAGAAGCTTCATAGGCGACGGCAAGGTGCGCGAGCTCAAGGAGCTTATAGAGGCGAACGAATGTACCCTTGCCGTGTTCGACAACGAGCTCTCACCCTCTCAAATGAGGGTGCTGGGGGAGGATCTGGGCGTCAAGGTGCTTGACCGCTCGGGGCTTATCCTTGACATCTTTGCCCAGCGCGCGCAGACGCGCGAGGGTCAATTGCAGGTGGAGCTTGGCCAGTATAAGTATCTCCTGCCCCGCCTTACCGGTATGTGGACACACCTTGTGCGCCAGTCGGCCGCGGGCGGCTCATCGCCCATCGGAACACGCGGCCCGGGCGAAACTCAGCTTGAGACAGACCGCCGCCACATCCGCCGCAAAATTCAGAAGCTTGAAGAGGAGCTGGCCGCCGTGCGCAAGGTGAGAAGCACCCAGCGCCGCCGCCGCGAAAAGAACGCCATGCCTGTGGTCTGCCTCGTCGGGTACACCAACGCGGGCAAGTCCACGCTCCTCAACTGTCTGACGGGCTCGGATATCCCCGCGAACGACCGGCTTTTCGACACGCTGGACACCACCACGCGCCGCCTGCGCATTGACGAGACGCAGGAGGTACTGCTCTCCGACACGGTCGGCTTTATACGCAAGCTCCCGACGCACCTTATCGAGGCGTTCAAGGCTACCCTTGAGGAGCTCAGCTACGCGGACGTTCTCGTTCACGTCATCGACATCTCGAACCCCGAGTGGGAGGAGCAGGCGCGTGTCGTGGATGAGCTCGTGCGTCAGCTCGGCGCGGAGGCTACGCCCTGTATCCGCGTGTTCAACAAGTGTGATGCCTACATCGGCATACTCCCCCACGGGGAGGATATCGTGTGTATGTCGGCCAGAAGCGGCGAGGGCTCGGCGGAGCTCGTCGGAAAGCTATCCGAAATGCTCTCAAAGGGCAAGCGCCGCGTGACGCTGAAAATACCGTATTCCATGGGCGGCCTCGTCGATATGCTCAACCGCGAGGCGTCCGTGCTGAGCATCGAGTACACGGACGACGGCATTGAGGCCGAGGCTGTCGTGCCGCCCACCGTGTTCGGCAGGGTCAGAGACTACATCCCCGGCTACACCGAGGAGAAGGAGGAGTGGGAGGATTGACCGAGTATTATATCCCCACCGGCGCGGGAGAGGCGGAATATGTTGAAAAACGTTCGCGCTTTCTCGGCCACGTCCGCCCGGCGGAGAGCGAGGAGGAGGCGCGCGCCTTCATCGCGGAGGTAAAAAAGGAGCACTACGACGCGCGCCATAACTGCTGGTGTTACATCATCCGCGGCGGTGCCGAGCGCTATTCCGACGACGGCGAGCCGCAGGGCACTGCCGGCATCCCCATGCTGGAGGTACTGCGCCGTGAGGGCGTTACGAATGCGGTGTGCGTGGTGACGCGCTACTTCGGCGGCGTACTGCTGGGCGCGGGTGGGCTATTGCGCGCCTATACGAAAAGCGCGAAGGACGCGCTGGACGCGGCGGGCATATCCGTCGTGCGCCGCTGGGCTGAGATGGAGCTTAACTGCTCCTATTCCGCGGCGGAGCGGCTGAAAGCGCAGATCGCGTCCGCGGGCGGCATGGTGACGGACACGCAGTATGGCGCGTCCGTGACGATAAAGGTGCTTGTGCCGGAGGAGCGGGTCGAGGATTTTCGCGCGAAAATAACGGACGCGACCAACGGCACAGTGAGCATTGCGCTCACGGGCGAAGCGCTCAGAGCCGTCCCGAGGACATAGCCGACAATTTGCCTCTCTGTCTGCCAAAGAATTCGGCCTGAGAGGGCAAAACCGGAGAGGAGAAACGAACCCTCTCTGCGACTCGCTAAGAGCCGCCGCAAGCGGCGGTTGCTCGCTTGCATGGCGCCTGCGGGCGCACAAGTCACGCCTGACGGCGTGCCAGCTCTCCCAAAGGGAGAGCCAAGGCGCTGTCGCGCGCTCCGCTACTCTATCGCGTAGGATTTGTTTATAGTTTTTTGACAGTCTCCAAAATCAAAGATTTCGGCCTGAGAGGGCGGGCAGCGGCTTCATCCCTCACGACAGCAAAAATTTTTTCAAAAAAATAAAGGGAAATAAAAGTTTACGTCGTATAAGTGTAGTGAAACGCTTATGCGACTTTTTTGCGGGAGGTGTTTTTTATGCTTTGCCCCAGACAGGAGCGGGAGCTTGTGGAACACGTCATCGTCGGCCCCTACGGGGTGCTTGCCGAGGACAGCCGCGGACGGGCGGCACCGGAGGAGGAGTGCGAGATACGCACCTGCTTTCAGCGTGATATCGACCGTATAACACACTCAAAAGCCTTTCGCCGCCTGAAGCACAAGACCCAGGTCTTTCTCCAGCCGGAGGGGGATCACTACCGCACCCGTCTCACCCACACGCTGGAGGTCAGCCGCCTTGCGCGCACCGTGGCAAGGGCGCTACAGCTAAACGAGGATCTGGCGGAGGCTATCGCCCTCGGGCACGACCTGGGACATACACCCTTCGGCCACGCCGGGGAGAGGGCGCTTGACCGCATATATCCCGGTGGCTTCAAGCATTATGAGCAGAGTCTGCGCGTGGTGGACATACTCGAGCGCGACGGGCGGGGGCTGAACCTCTGCTACGAGACGCGCACGGGCATACTCCATCACACCTACGGCGCGGAGGACGACACGCTCGAGGCCGTCGCCGTGCGCCTGTGCGACAGGATAGCCTACATAAATCACGACCTTGACGACTCCATCCGTGCGGGCATACTCCGCGAGGAGGACGTGCCCGAACTCATCCGCAAAAACTGCGGCGAGCGCAACAGCCAGCGTATAAACTCGTTTATAAGCGACCTTATTCTCAGCAGCGGCGGCGGGACACTGCGCCTGTCACCGAAAATGCAGGAGACCTTTGATTTCTTCCACGGCTTTATGTACTCCGACATCTACACCAACCCCATCGCCAAGAGCGAGGAGAGCAAGGTGGACGGTATACTCGAGCGCCTCTACGGCTACTACTCCGCAAACGCGGACGCCCTGCCGGAGGATCTGCGCCCCGTCATAGAGAGCGACGGGCTGGAGCGCGCCGCCTGCGACTATATCTCCGGCATGACAGACAGCTATGCCATGGAGAAGTACGGCGAGCTGTTCATACCCTTTGCGTGGACGGTGAAATGACAACCCTCCGCCCGCGCCGACAATGAAAGCGAGGTGAGCACATGGCCTTTCCCGAAAACTTCATAAACGAGCTGGTGGAAAGGAACGACATCGTTGACGTTGTGTCCGGCTATGTGCGGCTCTCGAAAAAGAGCGGGTCGAATATGTTCGGCCTCTGCCCGTTCCACAGCGAAAAAACACCGTCCTTCTCCGTCTCGCCGGACAAGCAGATATATCACTGCTTCGGCTGTGGCAAGGGCGGCGGCGTGATAAACTTCATCATGGAGGTCGAGAACCTCAGCTTCCCCGAGGCCGTGGAGTTCCTTGCGAAGCGGGTCAATATGCCCCTGCCGGAGGAGACGGACGACTGGGAGAGCCGAAAGCGCCGCCGCCTCCTTGATCTCAACCGGGACGCGGCGCGGTTTTTCTACTCCTGCCTCTCCACGCCGGAGGGCGGCGCGGCAAGGCGCTACATGGAGGAGCGCAGAATATCCCCCGCCACGGCGAAAAGCTTCGGCATCGGCTATGCGCCGGACACATGGGACAGCCTTGAAAAGGCCATGCGCGAGCGTGGCTACACCGATTATGAGATGTTCGACGCGGGGCTTGTCCGCAAGGGCAGGAACGGCGGCTTCTACGATGTTTTCCGAGGGCGGCTCATGTTCCCGGTCATTGATGTGCGCGGGAATGTTATCGGCTTCTCCGGGCGCATACTCGGCGCGGGCGAGCCGAAATATATGAACAGTCCCGAAACGCCCGTGTTCAACAAAAGCCGCAACCTTTTCGCCCTGAATCTGGCTAAAAAATCAAAAAACGGATACATAATTCTTTCTGAGGGCAATATAGACGTAGTTTCCCTCCATCAGGCGGGCTTCGACTCGGCGGTGGCGTCGCTCGGCACGTCGCTCACGCCGGAACAGGCGCGGCTCATCTCCCGCTATACGAACGAGGTCATCATCGCCTACGACAGCGACGGTGCGGGCACAAAGGCATCCCAGCGCGCTATCGGCATACTCGAAAAGCTGGACATCAAGGTCAAGATACTCCGACTGACCGGCGCGAAGGACCCGGATGAGTTCATAAAGCTCAAGGGGGCGGATGCGTTCCGCGCACTGCTTGAGTCATCGGAGAATCAGATAGACTACCGTCTGCGCACGGTCACGGTGAAGTACGACCTGAGCGTGGACGAGCAGAAGGTGGAATTCCTCAAGGAGGCATCCGAGCTTGTGGCGCGGCTCCCCGGCGCGGTGGAGCGCCAGGTTTACGCCATGCGGGTAGCGAGCCTTGCGGGAGTGTCCGCCGAGGTTGTCGCAAAGGAGATAGAGCGGCGGCGGAAAAAGCTTGTCAGTCAGGCCGTGCGCGCCGGTGAGCGTGAGCAGACCCGACCCGAGCGCCAGTCCCAGCCGGAGGCAAAGGAGCTGCGCTATGACGACCCGGCCTCCGCCGCGGCGGAGCAGGGAGTGATACGCCTGCTGTACCTTGAGCCTGAGCTGATAAAAAGTCCGCTACTGCCCGACAGCGGGGAGTTTTCATCCCCCGCGCTCGCCCATATTTACGGCGAGATGACCGCGCGGCTCAGACGCGGCGACGCTGTCACCACCGCGACGCTCGGCGGCGTGCTCACACCGCAGGAGATGTCACTGCTGGTGGATATATTGCAGAAGCCGGAAACACTCTCCCGGGCAGGGAGCGCGCTTTCCGATTATACACAGCGCATACGCGAGCGGCGCGAGCTTCGCGAGCAGAGCACGGATCTGCGTTCGCTTGCGCAGAAGCTGAGAGAAAAAAGAGGATATGAGGGATAAGCCATGACCGAAAAAATCGAAATGAACGAACAGATGACCGCGCAGGAGCTTGAAAAGGCCGCCGACGCACTGCTTGCCGCCGCCGACGCGGAGGAGAGCATCACGGACGACTCCAAAGCAAAAAAGAAGTCCGCGAAGAAAAAGGACGGCGCCCCGGAAGAGCCTGCCAAGACCCCCGAGGAGCGGCTTGCGGCGCTCCTTGAAAAGGGAAAGAAAAACGGCAAGCTGACCGCCAAGGAGCTTGAGTGCATTGAGGAAATGAACCTTGACTCCGAGGTCGTGGACAAGTTCTACGAAACGCTCGAATCGAACGGGGTGGATATCGACGTGGGTCTTGCCGATGCTCTGCCGCCCATCGACGATCTTGCCAATATCGAGGAGCTGGCCAATATTCCCGAGGTCACGGAGGAGGAAATAACCGACACCGACGCGCTGGCAGACACGCTCTCCACCGATGACCCCGTCCGTATGTACCTCAAGGAGATAGGCAAGGTCCCCCTGCTCACGCCCGAGGAGGAGATCGACCTGGCAGTCAAGATGGCAAACGGCGACGAGGACGCGAGACACCGCATGACCGAGGCGAATCTGCGCCTCGTGGTCTCAATCGCCAAGCGCTATGTGGGGCGCGGTATGCTTTTCCTCGACCTCATACAGGAGGGCAACCTCGGCCTCATCAAGGCCGTGGAGAAGTTCGACTACACCAAGGGCTACAAGTTCTCCACCTACGCCACCTGGT
>CAZPLL010000072.1:0-8575 GCA_964587485.1 uncultured Oscillospiraceae bacterium
CTCTACATTGGCGCTGTCATCCGGGCCGATGGGAACGGAGGGGTCGATTATATTCGGAATGTTCATCATAAGATGATGGATGCGCCCGGCGTACTCCTCCTCCAGCTTCTCCAGCTCCGCAAGGCGCTCGGCGTTGCGCTTGACCTGAGCCTTGACCTCCTCGGCCTCGGCGGCCTTGGAGGGATCCTTTTTGGCCTGACCCATGAGCATACCTATCTGCTTGCTCAGGGCGTTGCGGCTCGCGCGCAGGTCGCTTGCCTCGGTGATGGCGGCGCGGTTCTTCTTGTCCAGCTCGAGCACCTCGTCGACCATGGCGAGCTTCGCGTCCTGGAACTTCTTCTTTATGTTTTCCTTGACTATTTCGGGATTTTCGCGTACAAACCTGATATCCAGCATGACTTTTCTCCTGTTATTAATAATGTACGGTTACAATAAAAAATTGTGTGTTTATTGTCTGCGCGGTTACTCCGTGCGGAGCTTTTTCAGCGCGTTTATGAGAGCCTCGCGGTCGTCCGCACCGTAAAATTCCAGCTCGATACGGCCGGTCTTTTTCCCGTCGGTGAGCTTCACACGGCGGCCGAGGAGCTTTGAGAGCTGCTCGGATACCTCCGCGGCGTAATCCACGGAGATGCCGGAAACCTTTTCGGGCTCCTCCCTGGCTTCCTTTGAGAGCCTTGAGGCAAGCTGCTCGGTCTTTCGGACGGAATAGGACTTCTTTATTACCTCATTGGCGGCGTCAAGCTGCTTTTCCGCCTCGGACACGGTGAGCAGTGCGCGGGCATGACCCGCCGAAAGCTCGCCCTTTTCCACCATTTCAAGCACCTTCGGACTCAGTGACAGAAGTCTCAGCGCGTTTGTCACGGCGGGACGGGAGCGCCCGACGCTCTTGGCAACCTCGTCCTGAGTGAGACCGTGCGACTCGATGAGCGTCCGATAGCCCTTGGCCTCCTCAATGGGATTGAGCCCCTCACGCTGGAGATTTTCCACCAGCGCCAGCTCTGCGGTCAGCCTGTCGTCGGCCTCAATGACGCGCACCGGTATCTCGTCAAGCCCAGCAAGACGCGACGCACGCCAGCGGCGCTCACCGGCGATTATCTGATAATAGCCGCTGTCAAGCCTGCGCACGGTGATGGGCTGGATGAGCCCGTACTGCGATATCGAATCCGCCAGATCCGCAAGCGCCTGCTCGTCGAAGTATTCACGCGGCTGTTCCTTGCGCGGCTCGACCTTTGAAATGGGCAGGGTGAGAAGCTCGCCCTCGTCCTCGTCGATTGTGTTCGCGCCGAAGAGTATATCCAGACCGGTGCCCAGACCCTTTTTTTCCTTTGCTGCCATTTAGCCACCTCACTTTTCGCATCGGGCAACGAACTCCTCGGCCAGAGCCTCGTAAGCCTTGCTGCCCTTGTTGAATTTATCGTAGACGATACCCGGCTGACCGTGACTGGGTGCCTCGGATAGCCTGATACTGCGGGGGATGACGGTGTTGTACACCTTGCCGGTGAGATACCTGCGCAGCTCGCCGGCCACCTGATTGGTGAGATTCATGCGCGAGTCGTACATTGTCAGCACGATACCCTCGACGTCAAGCCGTCTGTTGAGGCGGCGACTGCACATTTTTATGCTGGTCATGAGATCGGCTATCCCCTCGAGCGCGTAGTATTCGCACTGCATGGGGATGAGCACGCTGTCCGCGGCCACAAGCGCGTTTACCGTGAGCAGCTCGAGCGAGGGCGGACAGTCGATAAATATGTAGTCGTAGTCGGCGTAGAGCGTCATGAGCGCGTTCTTCATGACAAATTCGCGCTTTTCGGTGTCAATAAGCTCCACGGAGGCGGCGGCAAGCTCTTTGCCGGTCGGGATAACGTCGCCCCATTTTGTGTGTACCACGCAGTCCGCGGCGGGTGTGCCGCCGATGACCATATCGTAGGTGTTTGGACGGGTGGACTTACTCACGCCCATGCCCGAGCTTGCGTTGCCCTGCGGGTCTCCGTCCACGAGCAGGGTGCGCCTGCCCATCAGAGCGAGCGCCGCGCAGAGATTGACGCAGGTGGTGGTCTTACCCACGCCGCCTTTCTGGTTTGCTACAGCTATGATTTTAGCCATATTATATCTCCCTGATTTGTTTTGCCTATGCATTATATCAGGTCGCGTTTTATATTGCAATGTTTCACATGAAACTTTTTCTCTTCGTCAGGCCAAATTAACGGACAGAGAATATGTTTCATGTGAAACATTAACCAATGAGCAAATCAACATCCTCGACGGTGAGGCCGTCGTGGAGAGCAAGATTAATGCCGTAGCCTATGACCCGCGCGGCACAGCGAACGAGACTGTCAATACTGCGCGGAGTGACGAACATCCCGCGCATGGCCTCGTCCTCTGAAAAAAGAGCCGCGTCGATAACAGTCGGGACACCGACGGCCACGACGGGCACACCCAAAAATTCACGGTCAAGCCTCGCCCGGTCGTTGCCGACACCCGAGCCGGGCGCGATGCCCGAGGAGCAGACCTGCACCGTGCGGCAGAGATGTGCGCTCTCCGCGCAGGCGAGCGCATCGACCGCGATGACAAGCCCGACACCGAGCTCACGGCAGAGCGTGCGTATCTGCACGGCGCTCTCGACACCGGTCGTTCCGAGGACACCCGTGCGGCACAGCGCCACGGAACGAAAAGGCGCAAACTCTGCCAAAGTGTCGCCCTTCAGATGCCGCGTAACGAGGACAGCGGACGCGCAGAGGGGGCCGAGCGCATCGGGAGTGATATCGGGATTACCGAGACAGGCAACAAGCGTCTCCCCGGGGAGCGGGCCGGCACAGCGGCGGATAAGCTCCGCGCACGCGCGGGCGGCGGCGGGGAAGCCCTCGGCACCGCGAAAGCTGTCACGCGGAAGCTCAAGGGTATAGTAGACGCCGACGGGTCTGTCCAGCATGGCGGCGACCTCGGCAGTCTCTATGTGCAGTGCGGCGACAGGGAGACCGAAGAGCTTTTCCTCGTCGTAGGAAAGCCCGGCAGGAGGAGCCGGGGAAGCGGCGCGCCCGAGCGACTCGGAATATATCTCGGCGGCCAGATCGGAACGAAAAAAAGACATAATTCAAACCTCAAAAATTCAATATCAGACTGTCAAAAATGAAAAGCCACACAACCGGGTAAACGTGTGCGCGAGGGTGCCTTGTCTGAGAGAGGTAATTATTCCCTCTCAGTCGCGCCTGACGGCGCGCCAGCTCCCCCCAAAGGGGGAGCCAAGAATATTGAGAAGCTGTTAAAAACGCACAGTGCAGTAGCACGAGTCGCGACAGCGCCTTGACTCTCACTCTGGGAGAGGTGGCACGGCGCAAGCCGTGACGGAGAGGGCAGGACACAATAAAAACAAAGACAATCGAAAAACCTCCGCAGTGCGTGCGAGTAAATTGTGTTTGCCTAAAAAAACGATTAAACCCTCTCAGTCACCTGCGGTGACGGCTCCCCCAAAGGGGAAGCCAAGAATTTGATGTTTCTTTGGTGGGCTGAACTCAATATATTGTGTAGTTTACCCGATTCTATCACAATAAATAAGTCACAGGAAAAAAATCAATTTTTTTTAAAAAAACCCTTGATTTTCCGAACATCCTTTGATATAATCTCATAACGCGAGTTGATGCAACTCAATTTTATAGGAGGAGGTGGCGATCGAAACATGGCCAACATTAAATCTTCTGCGAAGAGAGACGAAAAGTCCAAGGAACTCAGAGCAAAGAACCGCGCTGAGAAGGCCGAGCTCAAGACCATGGTGAAGAAATTTGACGCAGCAGTTGCTCAGGGCAACCGTGATGAAGCCGTCAGTGCCTATAAAGTTGCTGTTAAGACAGTTGATCATGCGGCCGGCAAGGGTCTGCTTCACAAGAACAATGCAGCCCATAAGAAGTCCGCGATGACTCTCAAGCTCAACGCAATGGAGTAATTTGCAACGTACAGGGGACGCAGGAAAACTGCGTCCCTTTTGCGTTATTCGGCGTTGTTTCCGGTATCTCAGAGCTACACACAACACCGGCGGCACTCTGCCCGCCAAGAAGCAGGTGAAAAAATGAAAAAAAGGCTCATGCTCATAGTAAACCCCGTGGCCGGCAGCGGTGCGTACAGGCGCAGCTTCGGCGAGGCAATGCACACCTTTGATCGCGGAGGGTACACGACCACACTCTTTTTTACCTCCGAGAGGGGGGAGGCGACGGAGATAGCCGCTCGCCACGCGCCGGAGTTTGACACCGTTGCCTGCGTCGGCGGCGACGGCACGCTCAGCGAGGTCATGTCTGGGCTGATGAGACTTGATAACCCTCCCCCGCTCGGCTACATCCCCATGGGGACGGCAAACGATGTTGCGACCACGCTCTCTCTCCCGAAGAACGACACCGTCGGCGCGGCGCTGAGGATTATACACGGCGAGGAGCACCCGTATGATGTGGGCGGCTTCGGCACGGACGGGCACTTTGCGTATATCGCGGCGTTCGGCGCGTTCACAAAGGCGAGCTATGCCACGCCGCAGAACCAGAAAAAGGTGCTCGGCCACCTGGCATATCTGCTCACCGCGATGAGTGAGCTCCCCACGATCGAGGCGTACAACACCCGCGTCGAGTACGACGGCGGCATTATCGAGGGCAAATTCCTCTACGGCAGTATGTCAAACTCCACATCCGTTGCGGGCGTGGTGAAGCTGCGCGAGGAGATGGTCTGCCTCGGCGACGGCATGAGCGAGCTCGTCCTCGTGCGCGACCCCGGCAGTGTGGCCGGCTTTACCGAGATCGCGGACAGCGTGCTCACCCAGCGCTTCGACAGTGAAAACCTGCTGATACTGCACACGAAGCGGGCAAAGTTCAGCTTTGAAAAGCCGGTCGCATGGACACGCGACGGCGAAAACGGCGGAGAATACCGCGAGATCGAGCTGTGCAACTACGAATGTCCTATAAGGCTTATATTCTGAATCGCCCGACAGATACATTTTTTGCCATGCTTTTGCATGAAAAAACAAGTTTTTCGTTGCAAAGTTAACGCGCAATGTATATAATAACAAGGTCTGAGAAAAGACAAAATATGCGTACCGACGGTACAAAGAAAGGACGGGTGCCAAATGAAGCATCAGAAGATCGCAGGCATTTATGCCGATGCGTCCGCTTTTGACGGACAGAAGCTCACCGTTTGCGGCTGGGTAAGAACAGTGCGCGACATGAAGAACTTCGGATTCATCGAACTCAATGACGGCAGCTGCTTTAAGTCGCTGCAGGTCGTATTTGAAAGGGGTACCCTGAATAATTACGACGAAATAGCTCACCAGAACGTCGGCGCCGCGCTCATCGTAAAGGGAACTCTCGTGCTCACGCCCGAGGCAAAGCAGCCCTTTGAGCTCAAGGCGGACGAGATCTGTGTCGAGGGTGCGTCCTCCCCGGACTATCCCCTCCAGAAAAAGCGCCACAGCGTGGAATTTCTCCGCACTATCCAGCACCTCAGACCGCGCACCAATCTCTTCTCCGCCGTTTTCCGCGTGAGGAGCGTCGCGGCGCAGGCGGTGCATGAGTTCTTCCAGAGCCGTGGCTTCGTCTACGTCCACACGCCGATAATCACCGGCTCCGACTGCGAGGGCGCGGGCGAGATGTTCCGCGTAACGACCCTTGACCTCAACAACCTCCCCTTAAACGAGGACGGCACCGTTGACAACAGCAAGGATTTCTTCGGCAAGGTCACGAGCCTTACCGTTTCCGGCCAGCTCAACTGCGAGAATTTCGCCATGGCGTTCGGCGACGTGTACACCTTCGGCCCCACCTTCCGCGCCGAGGTATCGTACACCCAGCGCCACGCGGCCGAGTTCTGGATGATCGAGCCGGAGATGGCCTTCGCCGACCTCAACGATTATATGGACACCGCCGAGGCGATGGTGAAGTACATCATCAACACCGTGCTGGAAAAGTGCCCGCAGGAGATGGAGTTCTTCAACTCCTTCGTGGATAAGGGTCTGCTCGAGCGCCTGCATAACGTCGTCGCGAACGACTTTGCGCGCGTCAGCTATACCGAGGCCGTGGACACGCTCCTCAAGAGCGGCAGAAAGTTCGACTACCCCGTGGCGTGGGGCGTTGACCTCCAGACCGAGCATGAGCGCTACCTCACCGAGGAAGTATACAAAAAGCCCATCTTCGTCACCGATTACCCCAAGGATATCAAGGCCTTCTATATGCGCCTCAACGATGACGGCAGGACCGTCGCCGCGGCGGACTGCCTCGTTCCCGGCATCGGCGAGATTATCGGTGGCAGTCAGCGCGAGGAGCGTCTGGACGTGCTCACCGCCCGTATGCACGAGCTGGGGCTCAACGAGGAGGACTACTGGTGGTATCTTGACCTGCGCCGCTACGGAAGCTGCCGCCATGCGGGCTTCGGTCTGGGCTTTGAGCGCATGGTGATGTACCTCACCGGCGTTTCCAACATCCGCGACGTGGAGCTTCATCCCCGCACGACCGGCAATGCCGACTTCTGATTTGACCGATTGATGTGACTGCGCCGTCAGGCGCAGTCGCCCCGGCTGTCAAGGAAGCACCTGCTCCCCGGCTCTCCCTCTGCGTAGATGCGCGATAGCGCCGTGGCTCTCCCGTGGGTCAACGCACACCCCCGCGCGTTAGCGCCTTGGCTCTCCCTTTGGGAGAGCTGGACGAAATCAAAGCTTTCCTCCTGCCCCATAGGGGGAGCCAAGGGGCTGGTGCTTATTTTTCGGCCTTATAAAAAATTTCTCCGGAGCATAGTAATGGGAAAAAAGACTAAAGTTGTATCAATAATAATAGTGTTGCTGGTGGTGCTGACGGCCGCCGGCTTTTTCGCGTTGAAGGCGCTCGAAATGGCCAACGCCCCCGACCCGAAGATAACCGCCGTGAAGCTGCTTGAGAGCCTGTGCGACGGCGATTATAAGACCGCCGCGGCGCTGACCGAGGGCGGCGGGATGAGCTTTTCCGAGGAGGCCACGACCACAGAGGGCCGCCTTATGGAGGAGCTTATCCGCTCCTCGCGCAGTTATTCCATCACCAACAGCATACGCACGGGCTACCGCACGGCCGAGGTCGATGTGGAGGTATCCTGCCTTGACCCGGAGAAGCTTGCGGCGGGACTGGACGAGGAGCTCAACGCGGAGCTTCGCCGTATGGTGGACGACGCGGTATACTCCGCCGACATCTACACTCCCGAGCTCAGCTACCGGAGCGAGGTCATTGCCGCCGCCTACAGCAGTGTTCTGGCCGGGCGGGGCGAGCATATCGAGGATTATTCGACCCGTGTGCCGCTGACGCTCACACTCGTGTACGACGGCAGCGGGTGGAGCGTGGAGAAAAACGACACCCTGCGCAAGGTCTACTCCGCTTTCTCCGTGGACGAGACGGCGGACGACATAAACGCCGAGATCTGCGCCGTGGCGACAGCCTCGCCGGAGTACGTCCGCAAGACATATAAAATAGAAGAGGGCACCACCTGTGGCCCCGAGCCGGACAGGAGCAGCTTCGGAGAGACAGACGACCCGGAGGAGATAGTTGCGCTCCTTGAAACGCCCATCGCAAAACAGCTCATCGGCGACCGGACTCTCGCCTGGAGCCCGGATATCGAGCGCATCCCCGACTCCCTCATCCGCTATTATCTGGACGAGACGATACTCGTCATCGAGTGGCAGGAGCTGACGGCACGCGCCATCGGCACCCATACGGAGATCATCATCGCGGACGGCTCCCAGATACGCCGCAAGCTTGTCAACGACACCTATGACGCGGACGAGTACGTTGTCTCGACCGAGCTCGCCGCCCAGACCAACGCGGTCATGGCGCTCAGCGGGGACTTTTACGACCTCTACGGGCGCGACAGCGGCATTGTGGTGTATGACCGCGAGATCTACCGCTATGAGACGGAAAAGCTTGACACCTGCTTTGTCAACGGCGACGGCGACCTTATCCTTACATATCAGGGGCAGTTCGGCGATATATCCGAGGCGCGGCAGTTCATCGAGGATAATGACGTTATTTTCTCCCTGTGCTTCGGCCCGGTGCTCATCGACAATTACGAGAACGTGACCCCGGACTACTATACGCTCGGCGAGGTCAACGACACCTACCCGCGCTGTGCCATCGGACAGCTCGACACGCGCCATTACCTCACACTCAATATCAACGTGCGCCTGAATACCCAGTATATTTTCTGGGCGACCATCAAGGATCTCGGCGAGGCGATGATGAAATACGGCTGTGAGAAGGCCTACGCGCTCGACGGCGGCCAGACCGCCACCACTGTCATCAACAATCAGCTCATCAACGACGTCCAGTTCGGCGAGGAGCGCCCCGTGAGCGATATAATCTACTTCGCCACCGCCATCCCGGAAAGGAAATAAACCCCACGCCCCGAGCACCCTGAGGCTTTGACGGAGGTTTCATAGTAAACGTAGCTCATCGTAACAGATGAGCTACAAACATATTAAACCATAATAAGGTGTATGTTTTCTTCAAGGATGACGATACCATGTTTGTTTATAGGGAATTTAAGGTTGAAACACTGTGATTTAAGCACCATTCCGAAAAAGGGCGCAAAAAAG
>CAZPLL010000073.1:0-8506 GCA_964587485.1 uncultured Oscillospiraceae bacterium
CTGCGACCAAAATGCGCATGAAACCAAGGCGCATATCCGCGTCCCTTTATAGATTGCCGTTACCGGTCACAAAGGTACTCGTATTTTTCCACGGAGAAAGTTATCCGATTTGCCCACGCTGCAACTGCACAGTAGACAGAGAGTATTTGCGTTTCTGTGATCGCTGCGGTCAGCGCCTTTGCTGGGAATTGTTTGATTATGCAAATGTAGTCCATGCACCCCGCAAGCCAAAATAACATGCATGAAACAAAAAGCGTAAGGTTTGATTTGCTCATTCCTTACGCTATTTGTTTTGTCGCTTACCTAACTGATTTAGATTAAGTCAGTTAGCTCTTTTTCTATTCAGGGAAAGACTACTACCCGCTATGCGGGTGAGGTGGAAAAAGGGTTCTATAATAAATGTTGGGTGTACCTCTGCGTGAACCGCGTACTGTAGCCAAACATTTATTATAGAACCGAATTACGCTCCTCAATCCTTTTGCGACTGTGACCACGCAGGATGCCGTATGAGCAAACACACATACAGCAGGCTCGATACAGTGGTTGCTGCAGAAGCTTTCCGCTGTCCCTTGGCTGTCAACGAAATTCATTTGCATAGCAACGGTTATGCTTTTTCCGTGTGTCCACGATGCAACGTCACTCTGGAACGTGAATACCGGTCGTACTGTGACCGCTGCGGTCAGGCTTTATCTCAAAGGGAAAAAGCAGCTTAATGATATTCGGCCGACACGCAAACCTCAAATACAAGTACGGCAATCGACGCTTGGTACTACGTAGAGACAGTCAGTCGTAATGAAAAGAAAACTCATGTGTCTTAAGACGAACTGTATCAGCCCCTTGCGGTCGGTGGTCTTGACCGTCCGCTTACTCCATTATGACGGTGGATATCGAGGCGGGAGGGAGGAGCGCGTCTGTCAGTGTGTCGCCGAGGCGGATGCTCACCCGTCTCTCCGACGCTGTTTTGTTGAGTATCACCAGGGCGATGGAGCCGTCCGGGTTTTTGAACGCGACGGGCTCAAGCTTGTCTGTATACACCGTTGAGCCTATCCGCTCCGCACCGATCTTTATATAACGGCTGAAGTGGCCGATATAATAGAAGGAAAGCTTGCAGGACAGCTTGCCCGTCTTCGTGTCGCAGATTATCGGCGCCTCGCAGTAGTTTCCCGCGTAGTTGGGGCCGCCGCGCCCGTCGAGGCAGATGTTCCAGTCGACAAACTGATCCATGCCGGAGGCGAGGTTGCCTATCATGTCGTGGGCGTAGCGCTGGGCGTTCTTTATCTGGTTCGTGTCGAAGCGGCTGTACTCTATGCACCCCTCGGAAAACATGAGGTGCTTGTCAGGGAAACGCTCGTGTACAAGGCGCACGGCGTCAAAATGATCCCCGCTGTACCAGTGAAACGCCGCGCCGGAGATCATGCTGTCCGTTTCGGGGGTTATGAGCGCGCAGGCACGATCGAACATACGCTCCTTGTTATGATCCCAGACGTAGATGTTGATATCGGAAAGACCGGAGCCACAGAGTGCGGGATAAAGATGATCCTTTAAGAACTCCCGCTCCTCGTCGGGAGTGAAGAGACAGCTGTCCCACGTCTGAGTGGCGTTCGGCTCGTTCTGCACGGAGATGGCAGTGACGTTTATTCCCCGCGCGCGAAACTCGGAGACATAACGGCAGATATACCGCGCCCAGTCCGCGTAGCAGTCCTTTTTCAGCCGACCGCCGCCCACTCTGCTTGAATTGGTTTTCATATATTCCGGCGGTGACCACGGCGAGAGCATGACCGGTAGAGCCTCTCCCGCCGCCTCGTATGCGGCTTTTATCCAGCGCAGGACGCGCTTCTCCACCCGCTCGAGTGAAAAGGAGACAAATTCGCGGTCGTCGGGGTCGCTGACGGCGGCATACGGCTCGGTCGCGAAATCACAGCTGTCGATATGCGTGCGTATAAAGCGGTATCCGATACCGTGCGCGCCGAAATACGAGTCGATGACGTTGCGTGCGGCATCCGCTGGCATACTCTCAAGCGTCGCGGCAACGGCGTCGGTGATAGCCCCGCCGAAAAATTGCAGCTTCTGATACCTGACCTCGGGATAGAGGTTCAGCAAATTCAGCTCCTGCCCCTCCGTGTCGGGTCTCGGGCAGAGGGTAACGGTCTCTGTATGCGCGGCTAAACCGTCAAAGGTCGTTATGATCTGTTTTGCGAGCATGATCGCACCTGCCTTACTTCAAAATAATGCTGTTGACTGACCTCGGCTCAAGGGGGAAGTAATACTCCTCGTTTTCAAAGCTGAACTTCACCGTGAAGGGACGCGCAAACGGGTTATACAGCTCCAGAACAAGCGAGCCGTCGGGGTTAAGGAACACAAGGCTGTCCCCCGCAAAGCTCCCCGCCGCGCCGAGTCTGACCGCGCCGCGCTGTACACAGGCGGAAAAATGCTTCATAACATAATAGTCCGGGTTATATGTCACGTCTCCGTCGGGGCTGACCGTGACCATCGCGTTTTGCGGGTCGCCCCATGTGTTGACGCCGCGCGGCTCGAGCACAAAGTTCCAGTAGAGATAGCTCTCCGCGCCGTTGGAGATATAGTGTCTGAGCATTGTCCAGACATAGCGGGCATATTCCCATGTGTTGTCGCCGAAGCCACATTCGTTTTCCGACTGCATGAGCCGTATGCGCGGATACCAGCTTTCAAAGGTGCGCTGCATGGCGATCTTGCCGCCCCACTGATAGCTCACGCCGGAGATGTATTTGAGCGCTTCGGGGTCGGTGAGGACGGTGTTTGCGAAGAAGTCATAATCCTCCGTCGCCCACTTGTCGAAAATGAGCCGGTTATAGTCACAGCCGGGCGCGTTTATCGTGCCGAGCCACAGCTCGGTATCAAGCCCCGAGCGCTCCAGCTCCGGACCGAGATAGTCGCGGATAAAGTCCCTCAGCTCCTCGCCCGTCCACATACAGGAGGGGAACTTCTGGTTCGCGACAGGCTCATTCTGCACATGGAGCTGTTCGATCGCTATGCCCTCGTCCGCATAGGCCTTGATGAACTTTACGAGATACCTCGCGTAGGCACTGAGATTTTCCTCCGTGCGGATGAGCTTGCCCCAGTTATACACGGGCGGCTCCTTCATCCATGTGGGCGGGCTCCACGGCGAACAGAAAAGCCGCATATCGGAGGAATATTTCAGCGCCTCCCTTATATACGGGATGAGCGCCCGTTTGTCGCGCTCTATCGAAAAGTGCTCCAGAGCATAGTCCCCCGGCACCTCGTCAAGGCTGTACCAGTCAAAGGCATAATCGCTCGCGCCTATCGGCAGGCGGCAGACGTTGAAGCTCGCGCACTCCGCGTCGGCGGAAAAAAGCTCATGAAAAAGCGCTCTGCGCTCCTCCTCGCCGACATGGCCGAGCGCACGCCAGCCGAGCTCGTTAAAGCAGGCGCCGAAGCCGTGCATTTTCTGATATTCAAGGCCGTTGAGCCGAAGTTCCCCGTCGTGCTTTTGTGCGGTGGGGGCGTTTTTATCCGCCCACTGCTTTTCCTCGTTTGACCAACGCCATATTATCCGACGCATAAAACCCCTCCCCTTACTTGTCCGAGCCCACGGTGAGCCCGTTGATAATATACTTTGAAAGGAAACAGAAAACAATGATTATCGGGATAACGCTTATCGCAATGGCCAGGTACATCGCACCGTAATTACTCAGATACAGCCCCTTTATCATGGATATCATGACGGGGAGCGTGTACATATCGTTGTCGGTCATTATGATGAGCGGCTCGATATAGCTGTTCCAGCAGGCGACAAAGTTGAAAATACACATGGTCATTACGCCCGGCTTTATGCACGGAAGGATGAGCCGGTTGAAAATGCCGAGCTCCGAGCAGCCCTCGATGCGCGCCGCCTCAATCATGGAATCGGGTATGCTCTGCGATATGATACCGCGCAGGAAGAACACCGTTGTGGCGTTGCAGAAGCCGCGCAGGATAAACGGCCAGTAGGAATTGAGCATCCTGAGCTTCAGGTTAAGGCGGTAGAAGCCGATGACCGTGACCTGAGACGGTATCATCATCGAGGCCAGCACCACGGCGTACAGGAGCTTTTTGCCGCGAAAGTCGTATTTCGCGAAGCCGTAGGCCGTGAACGCGCCGAAATACCCGGTGAGCACGGTGTACGGTATCGCGACGATGAGGCTGTTCGCAAAGCCTCTCCATATGTTGACGTGGGACTGCATGGTGGCATAATTGTCCGCGAGAGCACTGCCGGGCAGAAGGTTGAGCCGCGTCACGATGTCAAAGCTCGAATGAGTCCCGTTCACCGTGACGAGATAAAACGGCACAACGGAGAGCAGGAGAAGCAGGATCAGAAAGGCATATATGACGATGGCGGAAGGTCTGAGCTTTTTCATTGCAGATCCTCTCCTTTCTTCTTCATGGCACGGAAGGAGAAAATGCTGAGTATGCCGATAATCACGAAAAGCCCCGTGGATATCGCGGCGGCATAGCCGTAATTATGGTTCTTAAAGCCCTGATTGTACAGATACATCGAGGTCGTCAGGACTGCCTTTCTCGGGTCGCCGTTGCCGTTGGAGAGCGTTGCGGGCACGTCGAAAAGCTGCATACCGCCGATCAGGGACGTAATAGTCAGATAGATGAGCGTGGGCTTGATGAGCGGGAGCGTTATATGGATATAGGTCTGGGTCTTTGTCGCGCCGTCCACGAGAGCCGCGTCATAGACCGAGGTATCTATCGTGGTTATTCCCGCCATGATGATGACCGTTGTATACCCGAACCACATCCACCACTGGATGTAGGAAACAAGTCCGGAGGTGAAGCTCTCGCTGTTAAAAAACGCGAACGGCGCACCCGGGACATTCAGGGCAACGAGCAGGTGATTTACAACGGACTTGTCGCCGTTGAAGAGAAGGTTGAACAGCAGACCTATCGAGGCCGCCGTCAGTAGATTCGGAAGATAAAAGGCCGCGCGGAAAAAGCCCATGCCCTTTACCCGGTTGAATGTGAATATCGCGGAGAGAATGAGAGCGGTGAGCATTTGCGGGATAAAGTTTATTATCCATATTCTCAGCGAGTTCCACAGGGAGAGATAAAAAACGTCGTCAGACAAAAGGCGGATAAAATTCTTCCACCCGACAGGTGTTATTGCGGCCAGACCGTCCCATTTCTGAAAGCTCAGATACACGGTGTAGAGCACCGGGTACAGCCCGAACACCAAAAAAGCGATCATAAAGGGAGCAACGAACATATATCCGAAGTTGCTCTGCTTGAGATCGGGCCTTTTTTGCCGTTTTTTCATTTCACGCCTCCATAGTCTGCAAAACCGGTGGGCATGGTTCGCCCACCGGTCAAGCAAAAAATCACTCGATGGTCAGTTCGGGATATGCGTTTGCAACATCCGCCTTGAACTGGGCAATGGCCTCATCCTTGGTCATTGCGCCGGTTGCGTAGTTCTTGGCCGCGGCAAGATAGGCGTTGCTTATCGTGCCGTCATAGGCGGTCATAAGGTCTGCGGGGAGCTTTTCCATCTGGTCGTTGTAGAACGCGAAGTGGTTCTGCCCGCCGAGTACCTCCTCGCCCTCCCCGGCGGCAAGCGCCTCGTCAGCGGATTTGAGGGAAACATACTCGCCGTATTCCTTGGCGTATGCCTGCTGTGCGTCGCTGTTGAGGCAGCAGTAGGACAGGAACGCCCAGGCGAGATCCTTGTTGGGGCTGTCCTTGTAGATGCCGAGCCATGTGCCGCCCTTTACATAGGGGACCGCGGCCTGGCACATTGCCCACTCGCCGCTGGTGGTGACGGCACCGGGCTTGACAACGAACTGGTAGCCCCAGGAGGGGAGAACGTAGCAGAAGGTGTCGTCGCTCTCGACTGCCGCGGTCCATTCGGGTGCCCACGGGTCAACGCCGAGGTCATAGCCGCTCTCGGTTATGGTCTTTGCGGTGTCCATGAAGGTGAGGAGAGAATCGTCAAGCACGAGCTTGCCGTCAACGACCCAGGGGTTTTCGCGGTCGGAGAACTTCATATTGAAGATATCCTGCCAGGAGGCGAACATCTTTATGCCGCTCTCCTTGAGCTTCGCAGCGACCTCAAGCACTGCCTCGTCACTCGTCAGCATTGCGGCGACCTCTTCGGGATCGTCCGTTCCGAGCACGTCACGCGCCATGTCGCGGCGGTACATCACGGAGCCGGGGCTTGCCTGCCAGCTGAGCGCACGCAGGGTGCCGGTGCTGTCGGTGCCGACGGCCGCGACGTAATCCCATACGTCGGAGACGTCCGCGTTGTACGGTGCGGCCTCGAGATCATCCCAGAAGCCGGACTCGACCAGATACTTCACATAGTCCGATTCGCCGGTGAAGATGTCCGGTGCGCCCTGACCGCCGGCGAGAGTCGGCGTGAGCTTCGCGATAAAGTCCGCGTTCGGGACAACGGTGATGTTCACGGTGACGTCGGGGTAAAGCTCGTTGAAGCCCTCAACGAATCTTCCCAGCTCCTCACCGGAGGACCAGATCTCCAGCGTCCCGGAGAGAGTTGCTTCCTCGACCGGCGTTTCGTCAACGGGCTCGGGCTCGGCCGGAGTCTCCGTTACCGGTGTTTCCGCCGTCTGCCCGCAGGCACACAGAGAGAAAACACAGGCCAGCGCAAGTGCAAGTGCCAAAAGTTTCTTTAACATGGTTTTTCCTCCTTAAGTTTTTGTTCTATCATGAATCCGACCCGGATTTCATTGACCCTGCTGGCGCGTCCGACTGCCCCGGCATAAGCGAGGGTGACATCATGCGCACAACTCTTTCGCTCCGTCCGTTCAGCCTGTCAAGGAGCGTGTTGGCAAGCATCATGCCAAGCTCGTATATGGGTTGTTTGATCGTCGTGAGCACGGGGTTTGCAAGGAGCTGATGGCCGAAGCCGTCAAAGCCGATAAGCGAAATATCCCCCGGAATGTCGTAACCGAGGCTCCTGAGCCGCGCCGCAACGCCGATGGCTATGGTGTCCGAGGCACAGAACACCGCCGTTACGCCCTCCATTTTCGCGATCGCCTCCGCAGCAAGCTCGCCGCCGTCAACGCTGTTGGAGGTGTAAACAACGAGGCTATCGTCATATTCAAGCCCGTGCTCCTCCAGCGCCCTGCGATATCCCTCCAAACGGTCAACGGGGTAGTCCTTGTCCTCGCAGACGTTTATCATGGCAATCTTCCTGTGACCCTCGCCGATGAGATGCTCCACGCCGCACTTTGCCCCCGCGATATTGTCCACGTCGAGGCAATCGATCTCGGGGATATCCGAGTGCCCGAAAAGCACGACCGGCCTGTTGCGCTCGGAGGCGAATTCGGCAAACTCCGATATCTCGTTTTTCAATAGCCCGGTGACTATGTAGCCGTCACAGAGGTGCTCACGCTTTCTGTTGCGCAGGATGAGGAACGAATAATAGTGCTCACTCAGAACACTGCTTATCCCCGCGATGAAGTACATGACGAACGGGTTTGAAAGCTCGATGGACTCCGGGATAAAAACGTCTATCACGCCGCAGCGGTTGGTGGCAAGGCTCTTCGCCGCGATGTTCGGGGAATACTTCAGCTCGCGCATGGCCTCCTCGACCTTCAGACGGGTCTTTTCCTTCACCGTGTCGGGGTTGTTCACGACACGCGAAACGGTTATCGGCGATACTCCGGCAAGCTCCGCAACTTCTTTTAATGTAGCCATAAGCTCATCTCCCGTTAAAATGGTAGCGCTATCATTTTTCACCCGCAATTTAGCGCTATCAGAATGGTAGCGCTATCATTTCTTCGTATATAAAAATACCACATTTTCACCAAAAACGCAAGAGCATATCTGCGAGCGTAACAGTTTTCGTAAGACCTGCACATTTTACGCCGCCGATTTTTTGGCAATCTGACGATACCCGCCGTCAGTCGCGGTGCAGTATGATATGCTCCACAAGCGCCTCGCCGGAGCTCGAGTAGTAGTCGGTGATGACGCCATCCTCCGACGCAGCCCGGAGGTTGCCGAGCATCCCGGAAAGCATACACTCGGGCGTTCCCCGGCTTTGCAGAAGCGTCTTTTCGACCCGGTTTACAGAGAAAAAGACGGAATGTGAAGTGAAATAAATCCACCCATGCCCGCAGGCACTTCACATTGCGAAGCAATATTTCACGCTCGTAAAGCATTTCACAAATCCCGTATGGGATTTATTTCGTTGAAAAAGCCACCCTTGTCCTGATAGACAAGAGTGGCTTTTTCGTGCGAAAGAGCAGTATAACGGTGCGTAAATTGGGCAAAGAAAAGCGAAAAGTACACCAAATCATTTTCTCTCGGATAAGAAGGTTTCGAGATTTATTGTATGATGATACTTGACGGATGCCTTTTTATCTTTTTCAATCATGAGCGTTGTGAGATCAATATCGTTAATTGCGGCAATAGCGACAATGTATCGTTTCACACAGCTTTATAACTTTGACTGCAAAATCAGTTGAAAGATCACGAAGTTTGGATGCAGACATAAAAACACCGCCAT
>CAZPLL010000074.1:0-8197 GCA_964587485.1 uncultured Oscillospiraceae bacterium
CGCGGCAGGAGAAGCGCAGTCAAAAAAGTTCAAGAGAACTTTTTTGACAAGCTGACACCCCGGGTGAGTTCCGTTCGGAACTCACCCGGGGTGTTTTCTCCGGCGCTTGCCGAGGTGCCGTCAGCCGTACTGCTCGGCGAGATAGATGCTTGTCTTTGACTGGATGAGAGACACCGTTTCGTCAACGCTCTTGTCCCCGGCGAGATAGGCTCTGCCGCACTCGAGGATAATGTCTCTGATGGCGGAGTCGGTGTAATTCTCCGTGTATTTCGTGTCGTTCAGGAGCTTTTCAAACAGCGCAAGCTCGTCCTCGGCAAGGCACGCCTCGGCCTTGCGCATGAGCACGTTGCGGTTCACCGGGAGGGTGTAGGGCAGGGAGCCTTGCGCGCGCTCGGCAAGCTGAGAGCTGATGAACGCCCACGCGCCGTCCTTGTTCCGGCTCGTCGCGGGTATGGCCATGCGCCCGTAGTTGCCCGCCGAATAATAGCTCCCTGAGCCCTGACCGGTGGGGAAGCCCACAAAAACATACGGCTCGCCGAAGTTCGACCCGATGGCGTTCAGCCTTTCGGGTATGGTTATCGGCTCAAAGGACAGAAGCACCTCGGAGATGTCCAGCGTCGGATAGTCGCTGCCCTCGGGGATCTCGTCGCCCATTTCGGCGCACCACTCTATCATCCGGCCGAAGTCGCCCCCGTCGAAGTCACAGGTCGCACTACCCTTGTCAACGTACACGCTTGCGCCCACGACGGAGAGCCATTTCAGAAGATTGTCCTTGGACATGAAGCTCTGGAAAACAGCCTCGTATTTCCCGGACTCCCTGACTATTCGATCATAGTCATCGACCGTGAGCCCCGTCCCGTCCCCGACGTCCGACACTCTTGCCGCAAGGGTCGTTATGCCGACGTCCATCCACAGCTCGTGCAGCTCGCCGTTCACCGAGAGCCCTTCAAGCAGATTGGGCAGGAAGCTCTCACGGGAAAGCTCCTCGTCCCCGTCTATATAGGGATACAGATCCTCAAATGCGGCCGACGCGGTGTTCAGCCAGTTGCCGAACAGCACCAGGTCGGGAGGCGAGTCGGAGACGATATCCGCCAGCAGACGATCGAGCTCGTCCGTGTCGTAGCGCACGACCGTGTAGATGTACTTACCGCCGCTGTTGTTGAGCATACTCAGCGCGCTTTCCATCCCAAAATCACCGCACAGGGCAACCTTTACATCCCTGCGCTCCGTCTTTTCCTGTCGGGACAGCGCCGTTACAAGCAGATACTCCTCACCGCTCACCGCGGAGATAAAGCAGTTTTCAGAGAGCCTGCAAACATACGGACAATTCGCTATGCTCACCCCGTAATGCCAGCGGAAAAGCTCTCTGCACACATAATCGTCGGGGGAGCAGGCATAAAGGCACGATTCCCGGGCGATAACATATTCGTCGTCCAGCCCCTGAGTGATGGATGCGCTGTCAATCTCGACGGTGAAGGGCGAGCCGTCCTCGCTGTAAAGGTCGATTTCCGAGACGGTGCGTGCGGAGCTGTCGTAGGAGAGAGCCTTTACAAGGCCGCTCTCGCAGTAAAAAAGGAACATCATCGAATCCGCGCCGACGGAGACGCCCTGAATGAACCCGGGGTCGAGGATCTGCGCGTCGTGAACGGTGCCGTCGCCGTCAACACACTGCACCACGTTCCCGCCGTAGAGAACTGCGCGCCCGTCGCCGTCAACAAATATGCCGCTTATGTATGAAAACGCGGGCAGAGTTATCTGTGTCTCGCCCGCCGGTTCTCCTGACGCGGTGTATTTTATTATACTGTAGCGCCCCTGATAATCGGGGTTGGTGTAGTATTGACCGCCCAGCATATATTCCGACGGGAGCTCCCCGGCCAGAACATATAAAAAGGAATCCGCCCCGGCGCATATGCCGTATATCCTTTCGCTGTAAACGCTCTCCGGCGAGGGGAGGTCGATAACGGTGGTATCACCGAGGGTCACTTCACCGCCGGCGTCAACGGTATACGGCGCGTAGCCGAGGAGCTGAGCCCCATCCTTCGTGCCCGTGCCGTGAAAATAGAGCGCGTCGCCCAGCCTGACCACGGACTTCACCCTGTACCCGCCGGGAAAAACATAAAGCTCCTGCGAGTAGAGGACATCTTCCATCTCAATATCGTCGGAGGAGAGCGTTGTCTCGCCCACGTCCGGGGAGGTGACAGGCGCAGACTCACTCTGCGTGTTTCCGTTCGGCACAGCCGTGCCCGAACAGGCGCTCAGCAAAAGGGAGAGCACCAGCACCAGAACCGGTAAGCTTTTCTTCATTTCGCACCTCCACGGTAGAATTTTTTGAGAATATATACCACGGCGACAGCGCCGCCGTTAAATCCGAACAGCCGTCAGTGCTATGGCGCGGCCGACGTGCTTGTGTACATATTTTATCCTATTTAGTGCTTATTTGACAATAGCATCCAGGAAGGCTTTATAATTTTTAAGAAATATTACCAAAAAAACCGGAGAGCGGCGTGTCCTTGTCGGACACGCCGCTGAGACTGTCGAAAAAACTATAAACAAATCCTACGCGATAGAGTAGCGGGGGAGCGCGAGGGTAGCGAAGCGGCGGAATGGGAGTGAATGATATGCCGGTGGCATATCAGAGCCATTCCGTGACCGAGCCTCAGCGAGAAAAGACCCGCCTCGCGATACAATAACCTGCCGTCAAAAGGCCTGATTTATCAGGGCTTTTGAGCGAAGCAGCATTTTGAGTTTTCAAAATGCGCGGCAGGAGAAGCTTGTCAAAAAAGTTCAAAGGAACTTTTTTGACAAGCTGGAGCGGCGTGCCCTTGACGGACAGCCGCTCCCCGGCTTTTTGAAATTCATCATGTATTATTGTTCACGCTTTCGACGAAGCGCAGGAGCGCGGCGCGGCCGGCCCCGTCGCGCTTGAAAACGCCGGCGTCCTCAAGCACCTGCTCGAACACCGCGCCGACTTCGCTTTCAAGTATGGTGTGGATGCTCGCGGGGGTGAAGCTGTATTTCGCGCACAGAGCCTCCGCCCAGTCTGCGTGCTTTGCAATGCGCTCGTCCGCACGGATATCGGCGCCGGAGAGGATGGCATCGGAGAGCGCGTCGAGCTCCACGCGAAGGCGCGCGGGCAGTACCGCAAGCCCCATGACCTCGATAAGGCCAATGTTTTCCTTTTTTATGTGGTGAAGCGCCGCGTGGGGGTGGAACACGCCGAGCGGATGCTCCGCCGTGGTTATGTTGTTGCGAAGCACAAGGTCGAGCTCAAAGCAATCGTCGCGCATCCTCGCGATGGGGGTCACGGCGTTGTGGGGCTCACCGTCGGTCTCGGCGAAGATAAACGCGCTCCCGTCACTGTAGCCGCGCCACGCGGAAAGTATCTTATCCGCCAGAGCGACGAGTCGCTCACGCGACGGCGAGGCGAGCCGTATCACGGACATCGGCCAGCGCACGATACCGGCGCGCACATCCTCAAAGCCCGCAAAGCTCAGCTCCGTCTCTATCTCCGAGCGCGCCATCGGGAACTCGTAGCAACCGCCCTGAAAATGGTCGTGGCTGAGTATGGAGCCGCCCACGATGGGGAGGTCGGCATTGGAGCCGACGAAATAATGCGGGAACATGGACACGAACTCCAGCAGGCGCGAAAAGGCGCCGCGGTCGATGCGCATGGGCGTGTGATCGCCGTTAAAGACTATGCAGTGTTCGTTATAGTAGACGTAGGGCGAGTATTGCAGGAACCATTTGCCGCCGCCGAGCGTCAGGGGGATAACGCGGTGATTCTGCCGCGCGGGGTGGTTCACGCGCCCGGCGTAGCCCTCGTTCTCCGCGCAGAGCTGACAGAGCGGATAGCCGGACTGAGGCGCAAGCTTCGCCGCGGCGATGGCGCGGGGGTCCTTCTCGGGCTTGGAGAGGTTGACGGTGATGTCAAGCTCGCCGTATTTCCCGGCGTATTTCCAGCGGAGATCCTTTGTGATACGGTCGCGGCGGATGTAGTTGGTGTCCTGCGAAAAGGTGTAGTACCAGTCGGTCGCGGCTCGGGGGCTCATGGCGTACAGCTCCGAAAAGCGTCGCCGTACCTCGTGCGGAAAGGGCGTCAGCGCGCCCATGAGCTTCGTGTCGAAAAGGTCGCGCGCGGTTATGCCGTCGTCGATGAGGCCGCGCTTCACAGCGTCGTCGGTGAGCGCCGAGAGTATCTCCGCAAGGCTCAGCCCCTCGGCACTGCCGTCACCGTCGGCCTCGTCAAGCTCAAGCACGGCAAGCAGTGCGTTGCGGGCGTACACCTCGTCTTCCGCCTCGATAAGGCCGCGGGAGAGCGCATATTCTATAAGAGCGTCAATGTATTTTCTCATAAGGTCCTCCGAACAGTCGGCCTCCGACCCGGGAGGCCATCAGCCTTCCGCTATCGGGCGGCGGGGTACGGGCGCGTTTTCCGTCCGCATTTTCTCGTTGACGAGCTTCGTTGTGGAAATATCTATGGGCAGGGCGATGGCGGTGGTGAGTATATCCGCCACGGCCTGTAGCGACGCTATGCCCCATACGCCGAAGCACCGGCTCATCACCGGCAGCACGGGATAGAAGCATGTGCCCTGCCGCGCAAGCCCCATGAGCGTGGCGTTGAACGCCTTGCCGATGGCGGAGGAGAGCATATTCACAATGATGCCGTAGCCGTGGAGTGGCATGGCGAGACACTGCATCCTCAGCGAAAACACTCCGATCCGCACCAGCTCCTCGTCCTCCTCGGTAAAGCAGAGGAGAAGCGGCCGCGCAAAGACGGCGACGAGCGCCGCGAACACCGTTATGCCGATAACGCAGGCGAGCTTCGAGAAGCGAAAAGCCTCCTTCACGCGGTCGAAGCGCTTTGCGCCCCACGAATACCCCGCCACGGGCAAAAAGCCCTGACCGAAGCCGAGGCAGGCACTTGTCATGAACATGGCGACGCGGTTGGCAACGCTTATCGCGGCGAGTGCGGATTCGCTGTAGCCCACGGCGATGCGGTTGAGGAGTATTGCGGCGAGTGTAGCGAGCCCGTTGCGAAAGAAGCTGGAGCTACCCATGGCGCAGACGCCCCATGCGTCCTCACGGGTGGGACGAAAGCGAGAGAGCTTTATCTTCAGCAGGGTCTTTCCCCGCAGATACGGTATCATGAGTATGCCCCACGAGATGAGCTTTGAGATGGCGGTCGCGGCGGATGCGCCCGCTACGCCCCAGTCGAAAACGAAAATGAAGATGGGGTCAAGGGCGATGTTTATCACCGCGCCGGACACCATGCCGACCATGGAAAAGACGGCACTGCCCTCTGCGCGGAGGCTCTGATTCAAAACAAAGTTCATCGACATGAACGGCGCCGCCAGAAGCACATAACGGCAGTAATCCCGCGAGTAGGGCATGATGGCATCGTTCGCGCCGAGGAGACGCAGTAACGGCTCCTGATACACTGTGCCGAAGATCAGCACCAGCACGCCCAGCAACGCGGCGATAAAATAGCTTGTGGAGAGGACATCCGTTGCGCGCTCGTCCTTCTTCGCGCCGAGGAGACGCGCCGTGACACTGGCTGTGCCGATGGCAAGGAGCGAGCCCGCCATCATTATAATATTGTCTATTGCGCCGTTGACGCCTACCGCGCCGGTCGCGTAGGTGCCGAGTCTGCTGACGAAAAGCGTGTCGGCCAGATTATAGGCGCTCGTGACCAGCATGCCCGCGATACAGGGCATCGCCATATTGATCACGAGACGGGGTATCGGGGTCGAGAGCATGAAGTCATGCTTTTCGCGCGGGTCGTTAAAACGGGGCATGGGACACCTCGGACAGATTATTTTTACTTATGGAAGAGTTTCTTGGCCTGATATCTCGGCTCAAAGGAGATGTTTACGCCGAGCTTGCGGTATACATCCTCGTCCACCCGCGAGAGGATGACGGAGGAATGTGCCTCACAGCCCTTGAGAAGGTCAAGCTGGTCAATGGCGTAGCCCGCGATGGGGTTCGTCACGGCGCATATGGACAGGGCAATCAAAAGCTCGTCCGTGTGCAGGCGGGGGTTGTGGTTGCCCATGTGCTCGACCTTGAGGTGCTGTATGGGCTCAATGATGCTCGGCGGGATGAGGAGCATATCCTTTTTTATCCCGGCGAGAGCCTTCACCGCGTTGAGGAGGCACGCAGAGGCGGCGCCGAGCAGGGCGGAGTTCTTGCCGGTGATGATGGTACCGTCGGGCAGCTCCAGCGCCACGGCGGGGCCGCCGGTCTCCTCGGCACGGCTGAGCGCCGCACCCACAACGGGACGGTCTGCCGCGCTGAGATCGAGGCGGTTCATGATGAGCTCTATTCTGCGCACCTCGCCCGGGTCGGACAGACCCTGACGCACGGAGCAGGAGGCGGCGTAGTAGCGACGGATTATCTCCTGACGGGAGGCCTCACAGCACGCCTCGTCATCGGTAATGCAGTTGCCGGCCATGTTTACGCCCATATCGGTGGGGCTCTTGTAGGGGCTCTGACCGTATATGCGCTTGAACATCGCGTCAAGCACGGGGAATATCTCCACGTCGCGGTTGTAGTTGACGGTGGTGACGCCGTAGGCCTCG
This sequence comes from uncultured Oscillospiraceae bacterium, assembly GCA_964587485.1. Lineage (GTDB taxonomy): Bacteria > Bacillota > Clostridia > Oscillospirales > Oscillospiraceae > Limivicinus. The sequence goes on from CAZPLL010000074.1 coordinate 6,579, forward strand.
AGGTGGAAGGGGTCTATCATGTTCACGTCGTCAAGGTCGGCAGTGGCAGCCTCGTAGGCGAGGTTGACCGGGTGCCTGAGTGGGAGATTCCAGATGGGGAAGGTCTCGAACTTCGCATAGCCCGCGCTGATGCCGCGCTTATGCTCGTGATAGAGCTGGCTGAGGCAGGTGGCCATTTTGCCGCTGCCGGGGCCGGGCGCGGTGACGACGACGAGACTGCGTTCCGTCTCTATATAATCGTTGCGGCCGAAGCCCTCGTCGGAGACGATGAGGGGGACGTTGGAGGGGTATTCGGGAATGATATAATGCTTGTACACCCGGATGCCCAGCGCTTCGAGGCGCTTTTTGAACTGGTCGGCAATGGGCTGCTCGCGGTAGTGCGTGATGACGACACTGCCGATGTACAGGCCGATGCCGCGGAATGCGTCGATCAGGCGGAGCGTGTCGTCCTCGTAGGTTATGCCGAGGTCGCCGCGGCGCTTACTGCGCTCGATATCGTCGGCGGAGATGGCGATGACGATCTCCGCCACGTCCTTCATCTCCATGAGCATCCGTATCTTGCTGTCCGGCTCGAAGCCCGGCAGAACACGCGAGGCGTGATTGTCGTCAAAGAGCTTGCCGCCGAACTCCAGATACAGCTTGCCGCCGAACTGGTTTATTCTGTCGCGAATTTTCTGGGACTGGAGCTTAAGGTATTTCTCGTTGTCAAATCCTATCCTTCTCATTTTGTTCTCCCCCATACGGCTTTATACTTCGCCTTGATCCGTAAGCTTATTCAACTAACACAACATCTAATAATTCTATCACAACCTGCCTGAATCGACAAGGACTGATGACAGAAAAATTTGCGTATACGACCGACATAAACCCACAACCGCCGTTTGCGGCGGAGCTTGGCGCGTAGGTGAGAGGGACTTGGCTCTCCCTTTGGAAGAGCCAAGGCTTTGGTGCTTCTTTGACACACTGAGCTCCCCCAGAAGGAGAGCCAAGGCATCGGCGCCTCCTTAACACACTGAAAAACCTTATATTCTTTTTACAGCTTTCAGGAGGAAATATCAAAAAAGCGCGGCAGGAGAAGCGCAGTCAAAAAAGTTCAACCTGACTTTTTTGACAAGCTCGCAGATTATACTTTTTTTGTTCACAATCGTGTGCTATAATCCATAATGAATAAGTATGAACGGAAAGGCAGTAACCATGGGACTTATTACGAAGATATTCGGAAGCTACAACGACAGGGAGCTTAAAAAGATATATCCCATCGCCGACGCGGTGGAGAAGCTGGGCGAGAGCTGTGCCGCGATGAGCGACGAGGAGCTGCGCGCAAAGACCGACGAGTTCAGAGAGCGCCTCAATAACGGCGAGACTCTTGACGACCTGCTGCCGGAGGCGTTCGCCGTCGTGCGTGAGGCCGCGTGGCGTGTGCTGGGCATGAAGCCCTTTCACGTTCAGCTCATCGGCGGCATAGTTCTTCATCAGGGACGCATTGCAGAGATGAAAACCGGCGAGGGCAAAACGCTTGTCGCCATACTCCCGGCCTATCTCAACGCGCTGACCGGCGAGGGTGTACACATCGTCACCGTAAACGACTACCTCGCCCGCCGCGACAGTGAGTGGATGGG
>CAZPLL010000074.1:8207-8452 GCA_964587485.1 uncultured Oscillospiraceae bacterium
TATATCGCTTCCTCGGGCTGTCCGTGGGGCTTATCGTCCACGGCCTGACGAGCGGGGAGCGCCGCGCCGCCTATAACTGTGACATCACCTACGGCACGAACAACGAGATGGGCTTTGACTATCTGCGTGACAATATGGCGCTCTACAAGGATGATATGGTGCAGAGAGGGCACCCCTTCGCCATCGTGGACGAGGTGGACTCCATACTCATCGACGAGGCGAGAACGCCGCTCATCATCTCCGGC
>CAZPLL010000075.1:0-8424 GCA_964587485.1 uncultured Oscillospiraceae bacterium
AATAGACCCTTATAGGGTCTGCTCAAACCACCGGTTCAACCGGTGGTTTTGATTGCTCATGTTCCGGTTGAAAAATACGGATATGGGTGATAAAATATCGGTATAAACTTAAAAGGAAGAAATCAAATGGCTAAAGATATCACCCGAATCGTACTTACCGGCGGCCCCGCGGCGGGCAAGACCACACTCATCAGCCGTATACTCAAGGAATTTAAGCAGGAGGACGGCTGGAAGGTCATCACCGTGCCCGAAACGGCGACGGATCTGATATCCGGCTTTGGAATACGGCCGTTCGGCAACTGCGTGTCGATGCTTGACTTCCAGTATTTTGTCGTTGAGGATCAGCTCCACAAGGAAAAGCTTGCGCTCAGAGGAGCCGAGATGGTTCCGGAGGAAAAGGTGCTGGTGATATATGACCGGGCGCTGATGGACGATAAGGCATATGTCTCCGACGGTGAGTTTCGTGATATCCTTGCCCACTTCGGCAAGACCGAGGAGCAGGTGCTTGCCGGCTATGACGCTGTGCTCCATCTTGTGACCTGCGCCAAGGGTGCGGAGTTTGCGTACAACTTCGGTAATGCGGCAAGGTACGAGAGCATCGAGACGGCGAGGGAAAAGGATGACCTCACTCTGCGCGCATGGAGCGCTCACCCCAATCTCCACGTCATTGACAACTCCGTAAATTTCGAGGATAAGATAAACCGAGCCATCAACGCCATCTACCGCATTATCGGCCAGCCCGCCCCCCAGGCGGAAAAGCGCAAATACCTCATCGCCATGCCCGACTGTGCCGCGCTGGAGAAGAATTACGGTGCCGCCGCACTCAACATGATGCAGACCTATCTCACCTCCGGTAACCCCGACATCGAGCGCAGAGTGCGCCAGCAGAAAAACGGCAGTGAATACCTCTATTTCTACACCGAGAAGCGCCGCGGCGAGGACGGAAACAACTGGGTCACGGAGAGACCCATCTCCGAGAAGGAATATGTCTCCTATCTCATGGAGGGGGACCTCAGCCTCCACGCCGTCAGAAAGACAAAGTACAATTTTGTCTGCGAGGATCACCGTATGGCGGTGGATATCTATCCGTTCAGCGACGATAAGGCGATACTTTTCATCTACGGCCGACAGTCCGAGTATACGGCCATCCCGCCGGAGATCAAAATACTGCGTGATGTTACGGACGAGCTCGAGTATAAAAACCGAGCCCTCGCCAGCTCACAGAGACTGTAACGGTTAGAGAGCCGGACAGCCGCAAAAAGCTAAAGTGAAATCTCGACACCTCGGTGGAAGCACCGGGGTGTTTTTCACTCTCAGCTCTGCTCACCGGAACAAACTGTGGATTGCACCCGTAAATGTTCACATTATCGGTACTTGAACATATGGGGATTAAGTGATAAAATATAATAACTTATTATGGGAGGTTTCGGGTAATGATAGCTATAGCGTGCGATCACGGCGGATTTGAACTGAAAAAAGAGATCATGGAGCACCTGCGCAAGCGCGGTCTTGAATATAAGGATTTCGGAACCTTTGACGGTGCGAGCTGTGACTATCCCGACTACGGTCGTCCCGCGGCGGAGGCTGTTGCGGCAGGGGAGTGCGAAAAGGGTATCCTTATCTGCGGCACCGGTATAGGTATGTCCCTTGTGGCGAACAAGGTGAAGGGTATACGCTGTGCCCTCTGCGGCGACTGCTTCTCGGCCGAGGCTACACGTCAGCACAACGACGCGAATATGCTCGCGCTCGGGGCAAGAGTTACCGGTGCGGGGCTTGCGCTGATGATAGTGGACACGTTTCTCGACACGCCCTTCTCCAACGATCCGCGCCATGTCCGCCGCATATCAAAGATAGAGGGCTGAGCTCCGTCTATAGGAGGAAATAACTTGGCAAGAGTACAGGAATTTTACAAGGGTAGACGCAAAAAGCGCAACTACGCCATCGTCCCCTTCGTGATCGTGCTGGGTATCGCGGTGCTTACCGTCGTGCTTTTCTACAGTATGCAGCAGTACGCCGTCATAACCAAGGAGGGCATTGCCGTCGAGTTGCCGCTGCTGAGCGAGGAAAAAACCGTTGTTGACAGCGAGGGCAACGAGGTCAGAGTTTTTGACCCGGTGGATGTGACCCTCCAGTTCGATGAGCCGGATTACAGCAACGTCAAGGCTACCGCCGGCAGCCGGGCTGAGGGGCTTCGCGCGATATTCGTCCCGGCCGACAATATTAATAAGGAAAAGCTCACCGAGTACGCTAACCGTCTGAACACCGGTAATGCGCTCGTGCTGGAAATGAAGCCCAGAAGCGGCGTCCTGAAATGGAACTCGCAGGCTACTCTGGCTGTGAACTACGGAATTTCCCAGGAAAACGAGGCCACATTGCAGCTGCCGACCCTAATAACCGAGCTGAAGGCAAAGAACATCTATCTCGTAGCTCAGCTCAGTTGCTGTCTGGATGAGCTGCTCGCCTCCCGTTGTACCTCCGTCACCCTCCGCAACGAGTACGGCGCCAACTATACCGACGATTACGGCACATGGCTTGACGCGTACAACACGGATCTGAGAAATTATATCGTCCAGCTCACGCGGGAGATGTACGATATGGGCTTTGACGAGGTAGTGCTGGCGGATGTGGCGCACCCCGTTTTTGCCGAGCCTGTCGCGTTGACCTATACGCGGCAGATGTCAACTCAGCCGAGCGCAGTCAACGCGGTATGCGGCTTCGCGATGTATGTGAGCGACGCGCTGATGGAACGCAGTATAAACCAGCTTTCCATTTATATCGACTCTCCGCAGGCGCTGGTCAAGGCCGTGGACAACGGTCAGGACGCGAGACTGTTTATCAAGATTTTCGACAGGGTTTATCTCAAGACTGACAAATACGCCTATTCATATAACCTCGCCGACCTGAAGCCGCAGATAACCATCGGCACCGATCAGGACAGACTCATCCCGGTTCTGGAGAATTATCTTTTTGAAAACGCCTCGGAAATGTCGTGGGTGCTTGTAGACGTAGCCGAATGACAGATCCCCGCCGCAAGGGACGAGACAGAGGGGCTGTATAAAGTCTGTGAACTGTCGCGCGGCATTTACCCAAATTGCCGATACGCAAACTCTGCTTTTCAAATAACTTTATCATAACGCCAGGTGCCCGGAGCAGGAAAACGTGTGTTCTCCACTCCGGGCACCCGGCTTGTCAAAAAAGCTTCAATTGTGGCTGTTGCCAGTTGCTTTGGGTTATTTGGGTGGTGCGTTTTGTCAGATCATCATACCGCGTTTTTTCGCCTCGAAGCTGAGCTCGTCACGAAAGTCCGGGTGTGCGATGGCGATGAGCTGCTTTGCCCGCTCCGAAAGGCTTCTGCCGCGCAGACGCGCGATGCCGTACTCCGTAACTATGCAGTCAACGTCATTCTTGCTGGTGGTGCAGACTCCGCCGGGAGTGAGTATGGGCTGCACCTTGCTGACAGTCCCGCCCTTCGCGGTGGAGGCAAAGGCTATGAAGCTCTTGCCGCCCTTCGACTGGCACGCGCCGCGCACATAATCGACCTGTCCGCCGGTGCCGGACAGATGCTTTGTTCCGACGGACTCCGCGCAGACCTGCCCCCACAGATCGACCTCTACAGCGGAGTTGATGGAAACCACGTTGTCGTTGCGGCAGATGACGTTGGGGTCATTCACATAATCGACCGGGAGTATCTCGATGCCCGGATTGTCGTTTACAAAGTCGTATATGCGCTTTGAGCCGAAGGCAAAGGTCGCGACGCTCTTGCCACGGTGTATCTGCTTTCTGCTGTTGTTGACTGCGCCGCACTCGATGAGCTCGACCATGGAGTCGGTGAACATCTCGGTGTGGATACCGAGATCATGCTTCTGCTTGAGCGCCATGCCGGTGGCGTCGGGTATGGCGCCGATGCCAAGCTGTATGCATGCACCGTCGCATATCTCCTCAGCGATGAGGTTGCCGATGGTCAGACTCACCTCGTCAAGCTTTGCGGGCGGGAGGACAGGCAGTTCGTGGCTGTTTTCCACGATGGCGTCGATATTGCTTATATGTACCTGCTGTCCGCAGACGGCACGGGGCTGGAACTCGTTCACCTCGACAAAGACGTGCTTTGCCTTTTCGAGCATTGCTTCCTCATAGGACGAAGTTACGCCGAGGCTGAACCAGCCGTGGCTGTCCATCGGGGAGACGGACACAAACACCGCGTCAAATTCATATCTCGTGCGGATTATCGTGGGGATATCCCGGTAATAGTTCGGGATATAGTCCGCCCAGCCGCCGTTTACGGCCTTGCGCGCGCCGCCGGACGAGAACCAGGACTGGCCGGTGAGCTTACCCTTGAGACTGCTGTCGGCATAGTATTCCAGCGGGTAGACGTCAAGCATCGCCTGCACCGTGACATTGCGAAGCTCATCCTTATAGGCTCTTGCGGCGACGGCGGAAATGAGTGCTGTGGCGTGTGAGGGACCCGCATCCATGCCGATGAGCCATCCGCTCTCCACGATGCGCGCCGCATCCTCGGCACTCATAAGCTTTGATGCGTACAGTTCCTTGAAATCAGTCATATCTGTATCTCCTCTTTTATTTCAGCGGCGACGGTTGCGCTGCTTATGCTCCGAATAGATGCGGTTATCCGCAATACGGCTGTCCGACTCCTGCATGAATTTCTTCAGCCTGTCCTCAAACTCCTTGTTGCTCCCCGGAGGGTCTGCGGCACGCACTGTAGAGGCGGCCTGTCGACCCGGCTCACTCGGCTTTCCGGAGTTGCCCCTTGTCGGCGGGGGAGCACCCTCGGCACGCTTGATGGACAGATTTATCTTGCCGTCCGGGGTTACGCTCAGCACACGCACTTTTACGCTCTGCCCGAGCTGAACATGGTCGTGAACATCGCTGACGTATGTATTGGATATCTCGGAAATGTGGACAAGTCCGCTTTTGCCCTCCGGCAGGGCGACAAACGCCCCGAATTTGGTAATGCCGGTTATCTTTCCCTCCAGCACGGTGCCGACTTCGATTGCTGACATAACAATTCCTCTATCTCTCTGAAAAATAAAATATTTTTTCCCCGGGCATTACGAGCCCCAGACGCTCACGCGCAAGCCTTTCCATGTCGGCATCCGTAAGCTCGCTCTCAAGCCGCGCGCTCAGCGTTTCCCGCTCGGTGACAAGGAGCGAGTATTCCTCCGTAAGCGCGGCAAGCTTCTCTTCCTCCGAAGCAAGCTTCAGCGACGCCGCCGTAAGACTGCACATGGAATAGACGAGCAGGGCCACGGCAACAAATGATATCAGGCTCGGACGATCGCGCATTTTTCCTCCGTGTCGTGGGGCATCCCCTCCGACTCTTTAATAATAATACAAAATAATTCAATAATAAAGAGTATTTTTTTAGTTTTGGGATTTTTTCTCGTTTTTTTCTTTTCGCCTGTCATTTCTTTTGCTGTTGAGCCTGTCGCTGACGGTATAAATATAGAGCAGAAAGCCTGCCGTCATTGCACCGAGCTGACAGATACCCAGCCGCCCTTCTCCCGCGCCCATTGCATACATGAACGCGGCAATCCCGGAGAGTACCGAAAACGTGAGATCAAGAAGTGCCGACGCGACCCTCCCGACTCTGCGGCGAAGTGGGCTGAGCATATCATAGGCAAGTCCGAGTATCGCGCCGATAACCGCCGCGAGTCCCATTGCCGCGGCCTGTGATGAAACGGAAGTCTCCATCAGCCGAACAGGCGCGCCCAGAATGGAGATGACGGGCTCTTGTCCTCATAACAGAACTCCTGGATGTGTCCGCGCAGCTCAAGCTCACCTACGTCAAGGTCAATGCGCTCGATGTGCAGCTCGGAGCCGCGCACCGTGAGTTCACCGCCCGCAGTCGTGAGCACCACGGTATTCTCATCAAAGCCGGAAACATCACTCACGCCGCTAAGCTCCATGCGCTCACGTCCGCTCATTTTCATCCCGTAGGCTCTGTCCTGAGCCCCGGGCACCATATCATATGCCACGGCTTCACCTCCCCATTGGAAATATATGCACCCCGCCCCGCGATTATGAGAAAAACCGTTTACAAATACCGTGTACGGGTATATACTCGACGTGTGGCGGTCGTGATGGCCGCCCGGTGTCATGTGACAACAGCTTTTGACGATTCAGGGGACATATATGGAAACTCAAAACAGGAAGCGCATCAGCGGCGCAATGGCTTTTATCACCCTGATGGGTGTTGTAAGTATGTTTTCGGATATGACGCACGAGGGCGCGCGGAGTATTCTCGGCGAATATCTGAATCTTGCCGGCGCGTCGGCGGCAACGATCGGCTTCGTCTCGGGCATCGGTGAGCTGTGCGGGTATTCACTACGTCTGCTCTCCGGCTTCACGGCGGACAGGACAAAGAAATACTGGACACTGGTGATCGCCGGGTATACCATGCAGGTGCTTGCCATCCCGGCGCTGGCTTTTATCCCGGAGAACGGCTGGGTTGCGGCCTGCGCGCTTGTGATAATTGAACGTATCGGCAAGGCGATAAAAAAGCCCGCGAAGAACACTCTTGTGAGCTTTGCGGCAAGCGAGGTCGGGACCGGCAAGGGCTTTGCATATCAGGAGTTTCTTGACCAGCTCGGCGCGTTTCTGGGGCCGGTAATGCTGTTTGTTATCGCCGCCGTAAAGGGGACAGGCAGTCTGTTCTCCACCTATCGCGTCTGCTTTGCCATTCTCGGTATCCCGGCGCTCATCACCATAGCGCTGGTCGTTTTTTCAAAAATAAAATACCCGCACCCCGAGATGTTCGACAAGGCCGCCGAGGAGCCGGTGAAGTTCCGCTTCAGGAAATCGTTCGTCCTCTACATGGTCGCCATATGCCTCTTCGCGTTCGGCTTTGCGGATTTCACGCTCATAACACTGCACGCGGCCAAAACGCAGGCGTTCCCGACATCAACGCTGAGCCTCCTCTATGCGGCGGCTATGGCGGTAGATGCATTCGCCGCGCTCGGCTTCGGATGGCTGTTTGACAGAGTCGGACTCGGAGCGCTTATCGTCTCCACTCTGTGCAGCGCGTTCTTTGCCTGCTTTGTATTCCTGACGGGAGAGCCTGCGCTCATCGGTGTCGGCATTGTCATGTGGGGAATAGGCATGGGCGCGCAGGAGAGTATTATGAAAGCGGCCGTCAGCCGTATCATCCCGCGTTCCATGCGCAGTACGGGCTTTGGTATCTTTGAGACGGGCTTCGGCATCGCGTGGTTTCTCGGAAGCTGGCTTCTCGGCGCACTGTACGATATCGACCCTGCATGGCTCGCCGTCGTGTCGGTCGCCGTTCAGCTCCTCGCCGTCGTGTTTTACGTTTTGTGCATACGTCAGCAGAAGAAAGAAGCTACTATATAAAAATTTCAGCTCTCCTGAGAGCACAAAAATACCCGGGCGGGAAATCCGTCCGGGTATTCTGCTTGAGGTTCAGTGATGGGATGAGGTACCCTTGTCGCCGACGCCGAAGTGCAGTTCCTTCATGCCCTCCACCTCGTCACATATGCCCTTAAGCGAGCAAATGGAGCAGTCGGTGGGCAGACCCTCCATGATGTGGGAGAGAGTGCTGGCGGCGGCATTGCACTTTTTGGCGAGGTCGCGCATGGCGGCATAATCGAAGCCGGGGGCGGTCAGATAGATAACGGTGACATTGAGGACATTCGCGTTTTTCTTATACTCGCGAATGTAGTTCATGCCGACGTTCCTGAAGCTGATGCCCTGCTTCACGGCCTTTTTACTGACGCGAACCTGCTCGCGATAGGATTCGGGAGACATACGGACCATGTAGCCCTCAGGATAGACATGGTACTTTGCGAACTCGATATCCTTGAGCGTGCGGTAAACAGTCTCGTCATCGCCGTCGATCATCCCGACGCGGAGAAGGACTATACGGGCAAAATCACAATCGCCCTTGATGTCCTTCATGTCCGGACCGTAGAGCAACACCTGATCCTTATTCACGAGCTCGGAGCTGGAGGTGAACAGCACATAGTTTGCCGAACCCTTCCCCTGCGCGCCCAGCTCATAAGCCGCGTCCTTTTGCAGGACCAGCTCGCTGGCGCCAAGATCCTTCCACATCTCTTTCTCGGAATATTCCCACACGCGGGGCTCGCCCTTGATGAGTTCTTTGGTCTCTTTGATAAGGGAGTTAAAAAGTTCCATTTAGAATAGTATGTCTACTTTCTTGCGGTCGAACATGGCGTTGACCTGCTTGTATGCCCAGCCAAGAACCTTCTGGTCGAGGTTCCAGAAATAAACCACGAACAGAACAACAACGGTGATAACAAGGACCTTAATAAGGCTGAGAACGAATTTCAGAAACTTCTGCATTAATAGGCTCCTTTCAGAATTTTAAGAAGCTGCGCTTACTTCTTTGCGAGACCCTTCTGGCGGGCATACTCGGCAGCGCCGAGAGCACCC
>CAZPLL010000076.1:0-8276 GCA_964587485.1 uncultured Oscillospiraceae bacterium
GTGCTCCGGCATTTCCATGAAACACCTCGGCGAGGATCTGGACATTCACTGCGGTGGAATTGATAATGCTTTCCCCCACCACACAAACGAAATTGCCCAGTCCGAGGCATATCTCGGTCATAAATGGTGCAATTATTGGATGCACGTCCTCCACCTGAACACCACCGGCGGTAAGATGTCCAAGTCTAAGGGTGAGTTTTTGACCGTCTCTCTGCTTGAGGAAAAGGGCTACGATCCTCTGGCCTACCGTCTTTTCTGCCTGCAAAGCCACTATCGCAAGGCTCTCGTGTTCAGTTGGGAAAATCTGGACAACGCGCAGGTCACCTACAACAAGCTCATAGCCAAAATCGCCGCGCTCAAAGACGAGGGCGAGTATGACGAGGCGAGCGCCGAAACGCTGAAAGAGAAGTTCCGCGGTGCACTTGACAACGACCTCAGTACCTCCCTTGCCGTCACCGCGCTTTACGACGTGCTGAAGGCAAAGACCAGCGACCGCACGAAGCTTGCTGTTCTGGCCGACTTTGACCGCGTTCTCGGGCTTGACCTCATTGCCAAGGCAGAAGCAAAGCGCGAAGCACTGAAAAAGGAGTTCGTCGCGGCGGGACAGTTCACTATAGTGTCCGAATCCGGCGAGAGTGATGCCGAGGTTGAGGCAAAGATACAGGCGCGTCAGGATGCAAAAAAAGCCAAGAACTTCGCCGAGGCCGACCGTATCCGCGATGAGCTCAAGGCCGCCGGAATCGAAGTTACCGACATCCCCCACGGCGCAAAGTGGAAAAGAGTATAAGGTATATTAAAAGCCCCTGTTTTCACTGAAAACAGGGGCTTTTAATCGTCTCGTTTTGTCTCGCCGGATGTTGATGTGGTCACCAGCCGAGCGCGGCCTTTACCTTATCGAAAAATTCAACTATGGAAGTCACGACCTTTTTGACCTTTGCCGTGAAGTCCACCACCCTGGTCTTTGCGTCGGAAACCTTTTGCAGGGTCTGCTGCACCTCCTCCACGCGCTGCTTGAGGCCGTCTCCGTCAAGCTTTTCCAGTGATCTGCACAGCTCAATTAGCTGGGCGATCTGTTTGTCGGTCAGAGAGACGTTATATTGCGCCGCTATCGCGACTATCTGAGAGCGTATCTCGTCGTCGCTCATGTTCTTCGTCTCGTCAAGCATGAGCTTGAGCTCGTTTACGATGGAGGTGGAGTCCATGTTTCCTATTTCCTGTGCAAGCTCGCCGGTAATGGTAAGCTCCTGCGTGCTGACGAGCTTTGCGATATCATCCAGCTTTTTGCCGGTAAGCTCCTCATACGCCTTATATATCCCGGTGAGCGCCGCAGTGCCGCTGACCTCGAACGGCGCCGCAACGATTATGTCCGCGTCAGTAATTCCGGCGGTCGCGAGCGCGCCGATATACATTTCAGCTGTACACCATGTAATATTGCCGGTGCTTATATTCATACCGGAGCCCTCATCGGTCAGCTTGAGATACACGCAGGATATCGAGCGTGTGCCGATTTTGGTCTCGTCAACATAGCCCTCGAGATACTGCCGCTCCTCGGCATTTGTGACCTTTATCTCGCGGATACTGCCGCGCTCCACCCCGAACACGGAGTAGACGCTCTCCACCTGCTCGTCATTAAGATCCGCGCCGATCACCGCGCAGGAGTCATAGGAATCCGCAAATGCGACCGCGCCCATCGAAACGACCAGCAGTGACGCGAGCAGAAGCGATATAAATTTCTTCATGTATTTCATCCTTTCGGCAATTATCGCTTTGTGCGGGATATACTCCCGCCTGTCACGGCAGATGATAACACGCCGGCGCCATAAAATAAAGTGGTTTTTGTAAATCTTAATATGTTACTTTTTTCTAAAAAGCTTCTTCTTGACTACGAAATATGAAAAGTATATAATTTCCTCATCCGATATAAGGAGGGAAAAATATGAAAGTTATAGTTGCTGAAAACTACGCCGAGCAGAGCAGGCTGGCCGCAGATGTCATTGAGAAGATCGTCCGCGAAAAGCCCGACTGCTGTCTCGGTCTTGCCACCGGCTCCAGCCCCGTGGGTATGTATCAGGAGCTCGCCCGTCGTTGCCGCGAGGAGGGGCTGGATTTTTCCGGCGTTTCCTCTGTCAATCTTGACGAGTACATCGGCCTTGAACCGACTCATGACCAGAGCTATCGCTACTTCATGGACAGCAACCTTTTCGACCATATCAACATCGACAAAAAGAACACCTATGTTGCCAAGGGCGTCGGTGACGTTGAGGCAAATATCCGCGAGTTTAACGACGTGATAGCCAAGAGCGACGTTGACGTTCAGGTTCTCGGTGTCGGCCCCGACGGACATCTCGGCTTCAACGAGCCGGGCGAGTTCCTCATCGACGAGGCACATAAGGAGGTCCTTGATGAAAGCACCATCGACGCGAATGCGCGCTTCTTCGCGAGTCGTGACGAGGTTCCCCGCTACGCCGTTACCATGGGCATGGGCGGAATAATGCGTGCAAAGAGTCTCCTGCTCATCATCAGCGGCAACAAGGTAGAGGCCGCGCGTCAGCTCCTCATTGAGAACAGGATAAGCCCCGCCTGCCCCGCGACCTTTATGAAGCTCCACAGAGACGCCACCGTTATTCTTACCCGTGAGTTGGCCGACGCGATCGGCTACAAGGGCTGACCTACAGCACACTGCGACAAAACAGGACACCGTACTCCGACGAAGCTCGGGATGCGGTGTCCTTTCTGTTTTATATCAAAAGCGTCTCGCGTAGCCGCACTTACGGCAAAGCTCCTCGACCGCAAGCCGCCTTGAAAAGCCCTCGCGTATTCTTACGGCACGCGCACCCGACAGGATATCGTCAAGCTCCTCCTCAAATAGATTACCAAGCGCGATATCTCCGTCATGGTCAAGACAGCATGGGACGACCGTCCCGTCGCACAGCACACCTATCTGATCGCGAAGCCCATAGCAAAAGCAGCTCTCACCCAACTCCTCAACCCCGAGCTCCGGCCAGTCGAATCTTTCCCCGGGCTCGAGAAATACTCTGTCGGCAAGAACAAGGCTCTGTCTGCTCTGACGCCACGGTTCGGGGAAGGTCCGCGATATAATGGTGCGTATCTCTCCGTTAAGAGAATCCAGCCCACCCTCGTTCCAGAGTCGGAGCACACACAGCTTTCCGCTCTCCCCCGCTCTGCGGGCAAACTCCGCGCAGGAGGCAATGTAGCGTGACAGTTCCCCGCCGCTGTTTGCCTCAAAGGATTGAAGAGAAATATTTATCCTGTGTACCGCCGGCGAAGCAAGCAGCATCTTACCGGATTTCTCAAGGAGCGTCCCGTTCGTCGTGATGATCACTCTGAAGCCCAGCTCCCCTGCCGCAGCGATAAGTTTACATAATTCAGGATGTAGTAACGGCTCCCCCATCAGATGAAAGTAGAGATACTCTGTGTGGCCGCGAAGTTTTTCTGTCAACAGGTGAAACTCATCGGTTGACATAATTCTTTTTTCTCTTTTTGTTCCCGGGCAAAACGAACAGGAGAGATTACACACGTTCGTTATTTCGAGGTATACCTTTTTAAGCATTGTATTCTCCGAACTGATAGTACGACACAAGGCGAGGAAAGCTGTCCTCGCCCTGACTCGTCAAAAAAGTTCGTTTGAACTTTTCTGACTGCGCTTCTCCTGCCGCGCATTTTGATAAATCAAGTCTTTTGACGGCAGGTTATTGTATCGCGAGGCGGGTCTTTTCTCGCTGAGGCTCGGTCACGGAATGGCTCTGATATGCCACCGGCATATCATTCACTCCCATTCCGCCGCTTCGCTACCCTCGCGCACCCCCACTGCTCTGTTGCGTGGAGTTTATTTATATTTTTTGACAGTCTCAGGCGGGGACATTCGTCCCCGCCCTACAGCATTAATCCACTTTGACTATTTTTCTGACGGTTTCCGGCGGCAATTTCACCACTTGTCTGTCATATGTGATGAGTCCGTTGAGCTCGTCCTCCACGTCAGATACCTGCGTATATATTGCCGCGGCAAGCCCCTGCTCGTGCGCCGGTGCGATCTGCCCGGAATAGAGTTCCTCAAGGGCCGTCCTCAGCTTGTCCGTGTCGTTCAGCTTTTTGTATCCGAAATCACGCCCGTTGAAGCTGTGTCCGGGGATAAGGCAGTTGTACCCCCCGAACTCGGTGAGCATCACGGCCCTGCCCTTGCGGTCGGCCTTGAAGCTGTACGGTCGGAAATAAACGTGCAGGCTCTTTGTCTCGCCTATCCCCTGGTCATGCCAGCCGGAAGCGTGATCAACGGTGCGGCTCGTGTCTATGTCGCGTATTATGTCAACCGCTCTTGCCGCGTCGAACTGTCCCCAGCCCTCGTTGAACGGCACCCACATGGCGATACACGGGCAATTGTACAAATGCCGCACCATCGCCGCAAGCTCCGTCATAAATTCATCGCGCCCTGCCGCGTTAGCACGTCCAAAGAGAGCATAGGCGCTGTCCCTGAGATGGATATCCGTCACCAGCGGCGCGGAAACGATGACCGGGTCATAGCGCCCGCCTCCGCAGGGCATATCCTGCCACACGAGCATACCGAGCCTGTCGCAGTGGTAATACCAGCGTAGCGGCTCGGCCTTGATATGCTTGCGCAGTACGTTGAAGCCCATCGTCTTAGCAGTCTGAATGTCAAATATCATGGCCTCGTCCGTGGGCGCTGTATACAGACCGTCAGGCCAATAGCCCTGATCGAGCAGGCCGTTGTGGAAATACGGTCTGCCGTTCAGAAAGAGACGCGCTTTCCCGCTTCTGTCCTTTTCGACCGAGAATTTGCGCATGGCAAAATAGCTCTCCACGCTATCCTCACCGCATCTGACGGTAAAGCTGTAGAGCTTGGGGTTCTCGGGGCTCCACGGTTCAAAATCCGGCACGGGTATGCGAGCGGGAAGGAGGTATTCTCTACCGTTGAAATCGGCGTAAGCCGCCTCGTTTTCAACAGTTTCGGCACTTATATCCACAGTTCCGCTGTCGAAATCGGGCAGGATCCGAAGCTTTCTGACGTATTTCTCCGGAACAGCCTCGATCCACACGGTCTGCCATATGCCGCTCTGAGGGGTGTACCATATTCCTCCTCGTGCGGTTTTCTGCTTCCCGCGGGTGTGATAACCGCGGTCGGTTTCGTCCGTCACACGAACGACGATCTCCATACGGCCGTTTTTGACCGCCCGGGTCACATCGCCCTCAAAGGGCAGGTATCCTCCGATATGCTCCATGACCTTGAGCCCGTTCACCCAGACATCAGCCGTCTGATCAACGGCGCCGAAGTGGAGCAGGATCCGCCTGTCCGAAAAGCTGTCGGGCAGAGCTATCTCCCTGCGATACCACAGGAACTCGCCCTTATTCAGCGAACGCCCCACCCCGGAAAGCTCCGTCTCCGGCGAAAACGGCACGGTGATAGTACCGTCATACACACGAGGAATGTTGTCGTTCCCGTTTATGGCATATTCCCACGGTCCGTTCAGGTTGAGCCAGTTGCCGCGCACCATCTGGGGGCGCGGATACTCCGGCAGCGGTGCAAGCCGGTCAACGCCGTCTGTCCACGGTGTTTTCATCGTTCGTACCCGGCTCAGAACATACCGGGGAAGCCGGGGAGACCGCCCTGAAGCTTGGCCATGGACTGGCTGGTTTTGTCGTCGGCGGCCTTGAGCGCGCCGTTTATCGCGGCAAGAATGAGGTCCTGAAGCATTTCGACATCCTCGGGATCAACGACCTCGGGGTCGATGGTGACGGACTCGAACTGTCTCGTTCCGGCGACAACAGCCTTGACCGCGCCGCCGCCCGCCGTGAATTCAAACTTGGAGGATTCAAGCTCCTCCTGCATTTTCAGGAAGTCCTGCTGCATCTTCTGTGCCTGCTTCATCATGTTCATCTGATTCCCGCCGGGGTATCCACCGCGAAATCCACCTTTTGCCATTGTTTTATTCCTCCATGTGTCTATTTGAATTTTACTTCTCTGAATTGTTTAAGATCTTCGAGACTGCGTGCGGCGCTGTCCTCCGGCCGCCGTTCGGACACCAGAACTCTTATCTCACGCCCGGCAATCGTGCTCGCCGCTTCGGTGAGCTTATTGATGACCGGCTGGCGGTTGATACGCCCGTAAACAAACCCCGGCTCCGTCTCAAGCCTGAGCACATCGCCCTCGAAGTGCGCCCGCACCTTTTCTCCGTTTGTTATAAGAAAGCGGCTGTCCGGCGGCAGAGACGGGGCGGTGGCATTGACAACGCTGTTCCAGTTCAGCCTACCGTCATCCTCCGCAGTATCCGACGCCTCTTCCTCCTTCGAAGGCTCGTCGTGTGTGGGTTCAAAATTGTCCGTCTCGTCCGGCTCATCAGGCACGCCGTCAGACTCGTCGAGAGCTGGCTCGTCCTCCTCGGGGAAGACTTCTGCCTCCTCGTGGTCAGCGCTGTGCGCATAATGTACGGAAACGCCGTCCTTCACCTGCTGTTCGAGGCGCGATATTCTTGCCTTCAGCTCCGCAATGCTGTCCCCCGCTGTGTTGTCGCACAGGGACACAAGACACAGCTCGACCGCGGTTTTGGGATTTTTCACGTCCTTCAGTGCCACCATGTGTATCTGAACCGTGCTCATAGCCGAGAGTATCTCCTCCGTGGTCATGCGTGCGGCAAAGTCCCTGAGTGCGGCAGCGTCATAGCCTCCCGATATAAGCTCGAGCGCGGCGGCGGGCGCGGCGTGCATCATGAGTATGTCGCGCGCAAGCGCGTTCAGTTCCGTCAGCAATGAGGCAGGGTCTTTCCCGTCCATCCACATTCCGTTAAAAAGTCTGAGAACCTCCGCCGTGTCGTGCGCAAGGATACCGTCCAGCAACTGCGCGACCCTGCGGTTCCCTGCAAGCCCCATCGCGGAGTATACCGCGTCGGCATCTATCTTATCGGCCGCAGAGCATTGGTCAAGCAGTCCAAGCGCGTCACGCACACCGCCGTCGGCAAGCCGCGCGATGAGCTCCGCCGCGTCACGGGTCATGTCAAAATGCTCCTGCTGTGCTACATACTGTAGATGATTTGCCAGGGTTGCGCTGTCAATGCGCTTGAAGCTGTGACGCTGGCAACGTGAGAGTATTGTCGCGGGCACCTTTTGAAGCTCGGTAGTCGCGAGAATGAACATCAAGTGCGACGGCGGCTCCTCAAGGATTTTCAAAAGCGCGTTAAATGCCGGAGTTGAGAGCATATGGACCTCATCGATAATGTATACGCGCTTTCTTACGGAGGCCGGTGAGAACACCGCCTCGTCCCTTAGTGCTCGCACATTGTCAACACCATTATTGGAGGCCGCGTCCAGTTCAACCACATCCAGCACGGAGCCGTCCATTATTCCGCGGCAGGCGGCACACTCGCCGCAGGGGTTGCCGTCAACGGGATGCTCGCAGTTCACCGCCCGCGCAAGGATACGCGCACAGGTGGTCTTTCCCGTGCCTCTGGTGCCGATGAAAATATAGGCATGAGAAAGTCGTCCTGTCCTTACCTGGTTTTTCAGAGTCTCGGTTATATGCTCTTGTCCGATGACCTGATCGAAGGTCTGTGGGCGCCATTTTCGATATAAAGCCTGATACATTTTCGGCAGCTCCTGTAAAAAACTGTGGCTCATGACAAGACTGCACACCCTGATCCGAATAGTGCGCTATGCCCGTTACGCCGGCAGCCGGCTCAGACCCGGCAGCCTCACGGCACACGAAAAGCACCGCTTAATGCTGCTCGGTTCCCCGCCTGACATGGTTCACGGGTTTCCGTTGCGCAAGACCGAGTCGTCATAACTGCTTACCGGGGTCAGACGACACAGCCCACACCCTCGGTTGGGAATTCGTCCCTGCTATAGCGGATTGCAGGTTACAGGGCACCGCTGGCTCCCCGACTAGTGCAGCCTTGTCAAAAGCCACGATGATACTATACTACAACTTTCAAATTATATCAATATTTTTTCTTTACAAATCAAAAAAATGTGTTATAATGAGTGAGCTGTGTATGGGGGCGTAGCTCAGTTGGGAGAGCGTACGGTTCGCATCCGTAAGGTCAAGGGTTCGAATCCCTCCGTCTCCACCACAAAAGTCCGAAACCGTTAATACAATCGGTTTCGGACTTTTATTTTTTTCCTAACTGAAAAGCCTTGTAAATCAACGAGTTCTGGCAACGAGGGGTTCAAAATGAGCCTCTTGCCGCCAGAACTTTTTTGCTTTCCAGGGGAAATCATATATTTTTATGATTTTCAAATGAACCCCCTAC
>CAZPLL010000077.1:0-8236 GCA_964587485.1 uncultured Oscillospiraceae bacterium
AACCCCCGACCTGCTGATTACAAATCAGCTGCTCTACCGGCTGAGCTACACCAGCGTTTCAACCAGCCTCGATATAATAGCAAAGCATTTGCAATTTGTCAATACATTTTTTATTTTTATACCGATTTTTTGCCGTAGGTGTTGCAATGATGCGCAACACATCATTGACGACCCGCAACAATTTTTGCGCCACGCGACTTATTAGTTTGACAGCGGCGTTTGAATATGATATAAATAGCGGGTAAGGAAAAATACGCTGGGATACCGAAGTGGTCATAACGGGGCGGTCTTGAAAACCGTTAGAGTGAAAGCTCACGCGGGTTCGAATCCTGCTCCCAGCGCCAGAAAGCCGACCTGTATCGGCTGAAGAGATAATGGCAGGCACAAAAAGTGTCTGCCATTATTCTGTTTTTTATATGTTTGATGACAATTGCCGTTGTCAATGCATATATTTTTCTATAAATGCGTCGATTTTCGCGGCGTAAGCGTCGTAGGCGCGGTAAATGCACTCGACGTGCTTCGCGTCGTCGACGAACAGACAGTCCTTTTCCGAGCCGCACAGCGCGTAAAGCTCCTCGCCCATTTCAAACGGGACGGCCTTATCCTCCCTGCCGTGGACAAAAAGCATCGGCACGCGGGCGTTCTTCACGTTCTCGCGCACGTCCGTGTCGCCCAGATCGTACCCGGCGGCTATGCGGTTTATCCGTCTGAGCACGGGGAAGAGTGCTCCCGACTTGCGGCTGAGGGTGTCCACCGCGCTCGTAAAGCCGCAGTCATCCACGATGAACTTCACATGGTCGGGCACCTGATCCGCCATCTTGCACACCGTGGCTCCGCCCATGGACTGGCCGTGGAGGATGAGCTGTATATCGTCGCCGAAGCAGTGCTTCAGGCCGTCTATCCAGTGCAGGCAGTCACGGCTCTCATAAAAATCATAGCCCATATAGCGGCCTTCGCTCCTGCCGTGCGCAACATTGTCACAGCAGAAAATGTCAAATCCGCGCGAGGTAAACAGCTCATAGTACATCCCCGCGTTGGTGGCATAGCCGGTGCGAAAGCCGTGTACCATGAACACTATTCTCCCGCAGGGCTTATCCCCGGCGGGGTAATAGTAGCCCTCGAGCGTCTGGCCACGCTCGGACACGGTGGAGAGATGGATGCAGGGGCGCCGTCGCATTTCTTTCGCCATGCGGGAGCGAAGCTCGCAATATTCCTGCGGATGGTCGCCGAAATCCAGCAGTCTTTCCATATATGCGGCGGTATCACGGCACATCATGTACCTGTACGTGTCCCATGTAAGCTTGCCCGCGACAACGGTCCCGGCCACGGCAGTCCCGGCGGCGGCCGCCACTGTGGATTTTTTCATGTGCATTGCCTCCTGAGCTTAAGATTTTATTTCCTGTGCTTGAGCTTGAGGAAGAGCTTCGGCGCAAGCTTGCCTACCGCGCTGACGATGCGAAACGTGAAAAGAGTCAGCGCCGCAGAGCCGGTATGCATAACGGCGCACAGTACCCTTGCCGGGAAACCCCCGGCGACGTTTCTGCTGCGGCGGCGCACATGGCCGTTGCCGATAACGTCCCGTACATAGTCAAGCTTTTCGCGATGGGTGAGCTTGCAGGAGGGAGAAAAGAGATTCGTGAAGCAGGAAAAGATGCTCTTTGCGAACATATACCTGAAATACCCCTCGTCCTCAACACCGAACTCCCGGCACAGCTCCTGCACACGGTCGTCCGCCTGAAGGCAGACGGAGAATTTTTTGTCGTAGTATTTTGTGATAAGGCTCTCGCCCTCATGCATTATGTAACGGTACCTGCACTCGGGGAGCACGGTAAGCTTTTCGAGCTTTTCGAGGCAGTCGAAAATAAAAAGCCTGTCCTCGCCCCAGCGATAGTCCTGAAAGCGTATGCCGTTTTCCATGATGAGGTCTGCGCGGTAGAGCTTGCCCCACACCTGGTTGAGAAGATTTGCCTTATACAGCCCGGCAAGCTCACTGCCGAGGCGGGCGCGTGTCACGGTCTTGCCCGGCTCGCAGTAGTCGTTGCGGGTGCCGTCGATGTTTATGATGGTGAAGCCGAAGATGACCATGTCCGAGCCGTTGCGCGCGGCGTTCACCGCGCACTCAACAGTGTCCGGCTCGATCATATCGTCCGCGTCCATGAACATCACATAGTCCGTGCTCACGTCCATGGCCTCCAGTGCGCGGTTTCTCGCCACGGCGGGACCGCCGTTGGGGACGCGCATGGGGCGCAGGCGGCTGTCAGCCGCCGCAAGTCTTTCAAGTATTGCGGGGGTGGAATCCTTAGAGCCGTCGTCCACCACCACAAGCTCAAGCTCACCATAGCTCTGCCCCAGCACACTGCCCACGGAGCCCTCAATATATTTTTCCGCGTTGTAGGCGGGGATTATTACCGTTACTTTTGGGGTGGTGTTCATTTATCTTTCCTCCCGTACAGGGTCTCCTACGGTGCGGTAAAGCTCCCGCAGGAAGTCATACAATGGCATGAGCCTCGCAAATTCATCGGCGAGTATTTTCGGCAGTTCTGCCGATAGCATATCGCCCGCAAAGGCGCGATCCCGCCCACAGCCGACGCATTTTCTGTTATACCATGGGTTGAGGACTTCGCCCCGGTCGCCCTTGGGTCGGGCATATTCCTCGCCGCAAAGCCATATGCCCTCGATTTTGGCGATATCGCGCGCGATACGCTCGAAGCGTGCGGGGTTTGCATCCACGGCGGCGCGAAAGGCCTCCATCCCCGCAGGGGTTATCTCGTACCACGCGACACCGTAGCTACACCCGCGCGGACTTATCTCGAACCAGAAGCCGGGGCCGTGCCTGCCGACATCCGCGCTGTTCACCGCCATCCACATATGATCCTTGAACGGCCCACGTCCGAACAGCCTCCGCGCGTCCCGATAGATACGGGAAAGGTGCGCCTCAAAGCCGATCTCGGGTAAGCTTTTGTTGAGTATATCCACCGTCTCGCGCATGAGCGCCTTCATGGGCTCGTTAACATATTCCTCGTACTCGCCCCTGTGCGCCGCGAACCACGGCCGCTCGTTATTGAACGCCAGCTCCAGCAGGAACTCCGGCGTTTTTTCCGTAAATCCCTTAAACATATTTCTCTCCCGTCTGTTCTCGTATTATTTTACCACAGCGCACCGTCTTTATCAAGAAAGAGGCGTGAATAAGCTGTTGTTTTTTCCATGTTTCGTGCTATAATCGAATAAAATAATCTGTTACGGAACGGAGCGTTTTTATGAAGATAATCGTCGCCGGCGCGGGCAAGGTCGGTACAAGCGTCGCAAGAACGCTTGCCGGGGAGGGGCATGACATCACCGTCATCGACCGAAACCCGGGCACTATCCGCCGCCTTTCAAACGAGCTTGACGTAATATGCGTGGAGGGCAGTGCCGCCAACCCCGAGACTCTGCGTGAGGCAGGGGCGGAGGATGCCGATCTCGTCATGGCCGCAACGAAGGACGACGAGCTGAATATGGTCTGCGGCATCTCCGCACGCAAAATCGGCACAAAGCACGTTATAGCGCGCATCCGCGACCCGGAGTACCTCATGCAGACGGAGTTTCTGCGCGAGGCGCTCGGGCTCTCCGTCATAGTAAACCCCGAGTACGAGTGCGCAAAGGAGATCTCCCGCATACTCCGCTTCCCCAGCGCCGTGCGCGTGGACGCCTTCTCAAAGGGCAGTGCCGAAATAATCGAGCACCGCATCCACCCGGGCGCGAAGCTTGACGGGATGTGCCTGCGCGATTTGCCGCGTGCCTTCGGCGCGAAGGTGCTCGTCGGCGTTGTCGAGCGCGACGGCGAGGCGATAATCCCCAACGGCGATTTTGAACTGCGCTCCGGCGACAGGCTGAGCGTTTCCGGCTCGTCGAACGAGCTCAGGCGCTTTTTCATCGCGGCGGGCGAGTACAAAAAGCCCGTCAAAAACGTCATGATAATGGGCGGCGGCAGGATATGCGTATACCTTGCAAAGCTCCTCATGGACAGCGGTATGTCCGTGTGCGTGGTCGAGGTGGACAGGGAGCGCTGTGAGCTCCTCTGCGACATGATCCCCGACGCGCAGATAATCTGCGGCGACGGCACCCGCAGTGAGGTCCTGCTTGAGGAGGGCATACGCTCCGCGGACGCATTTGTTTCCCTCACCGGGGACGACGGCGACAATATGATAACCTCCATGTACGCCCGTAGCTGTGAGGTCGGAAAGATCGTCACCAAGGTCAATCGCGAGCATTATTCCGAGCTGCTCGAATCCTCGGGGCTTGAGTGCATCGTATCGCCCAAGGAACTGGTCGCGCAGCTTTTAGCCCGCTATGTCCGCGCGATGAGCAATTCCGTCGGCGGCAGTATGGAGTCGCTCTACCGCCTTGCCGACGGCAAGGTAGAGGCGCTGGAGTTCCATGTGAACGAGGGCGCGCGCTGCACGGGAAAGCCGCTCAGGGAGCTCAGGCTCAAAAAGGGCATCCTTATCAGCGCCGTCATACGCGGCGAGCGCAGTATAGTTCCCGACGGCAACACCGTCATTCTCCCCGGCGACCACGCGGTAGTCATCACCGCCGCCGGCAGACTGCAAAATATAGACGAGATAGTTGAGGCGTAAAAATGAACCATAAAATGGTGCGGCGCATACTCGGCAGCGTCCTGCTGATACTCTCCGGCCTGATGCTCCTGCCGATGATTGCGGGGCTCTGCTATCACGAGAGCGTGACGAATTTCATAATAAGTATCCTTGCCTCGGCCGCCGCGGGGGGTGTGCTCTGCCTCTCTGGGCGGACGGATAACCGCGCCATCTTCGCCCGCGAGGGGTATGTCAGCGTGGGGCTCGCGTGGGTGCTGATGGGTCTTTTCGGTGCGTTGCCCTTTGTCCTCGGCGGAGATATACCCAATTACCTGGATGCCGTGTTCGAGACTGTCTCCGGCCTCACCACCACCGGCTCCACCGTCGTCACCGACATTGAGAACATGTCGCGCGGCGGGCTGTTCTGGCGCTCCTTTACCCACTGGATAGGCGGCATGGGAATACTGGTGTTCATCATGGCGGTACTGCCTCTGGGCGGGGATCACGCCATGCACATCATGCGCGCGGAGGTGCCCGGCCCCACGGTCGGCAAGCTCGTGCCCCGTCTGCGCAACACAGCGAAGATACTCTACATTATATATACAGGGCTCACGGCGCTGGAGACGGTACTGCTCCTGCTCGGCGGGATGAGCTTTTACGATGCACTGCTCCACGCCTTCGCCACAGCCGGCACCGGCGGCTTTTCGACCCGGTCGGCCAGCATAGCCGCCTACGACAGCGTGTATATCGAGGTCGTTATAGGCGTTTTTCTCATTATCTTCGCGGCAAACTTCAACCTGTATTACCTCATTCTTATCGGGCGGGTGCGCGATGCGCTGAAAAACGAGGAGCTCCGCTGCTTCCTTGCCGTCATTCTGCTCTCCATCGCCGCGATCACGCCCGGCATAAGCGCCATGTACGGCGGCTACGGCACCGGTCTGCGCCATGCGTTTTTTAACGTGACGTCCGTCATAAGCACGGCGGGCTTCGGCACGGTGGACTTCACCCTCTGGCCGCAGTATTGCCAGATCATACTTCTCGGACTCATGTTCGTCGGCGGCTGTGCCGGCAGTACCGGCGGCGGTCTCAAGCTCTCGCGCGTTATGATACTGGTGCGCTCGGCCTTTGCCGATCTGCGTCAGGTGCTCTCGCCGCGCACTGTCCGCCGCGTCCAGATGGACGGGCGGCGCATAGAGCCGGCGCTTTCGCGCAGTATGTACGCGTACTTCATTCTTTATGTTATGATACTTATGCTCGGAGCCTTCATCGTGAGCTTTGACGGATATGACTTCACGACGTCCTTCACCGCGTCGCTCACCTGCCTTTCAAACTCCGGGCCCGGCCTGTCGCGCATAGGGCCGATGGGGAATTTCTCCGTATTCTCCCGACGCTCGAGGCTCTTTATGACCTTTATCATGCTCATCGGCAGGCTGGAGATCTACCCCATGCTCATCCTCTTTTACCCGAGCTGCTGGAAGCGCAGCAGAAGCTGACACAATTTGAAGCGCAAAAGCCGTCCGTGCCATTCGGTGCGGGCGGCTTTTTGAATGAAATGTGAATTATCGCGATAACTCCGGGCGAAACTATTGACAAGTCGGGATTGAAATGGTATATTAGCACTCGAAAGAAGAGAGTGCCAACAGTCGATCGTGCTGAGTGCTAACGCAAAGGCGGGTAAATATGGCGATCAGTGAACGGAAAAAGAAAATACTGGCAGCCGTCATTGATGAGTATGTCAAGACCGCCGAGCCCGTGGGCAGCAAGGCCATCGCGGAGCACGCGGGACTCGGCTGCTCGTCGGCCACTATCCGAAACGAGCTCGCGGAGCTGGTGAGCATGGGCTATCTCGAACAGCCGCACACCTCCGCCGGGCGCGTCCCCACCCCGATGGGCTACAGGATGTACGTCAACGAGCTCATGGAGAAGCAGAAGCTCTCCCTCGAGGAGACGGAGGACATCAACCGCCGCATGAACGAAAAGCTCATGCAGCTTGACGACAGCATCCGCGATGTGAGCCGTCTGGCCTCCCAGCTCACCGACTACCCGGCGCTGGCGCTGTCGGCGCAGGTGGCCGTGACCATCAAGCGCTTCGATATTATATACGTCGATGCAAACACCTTTATCATCGTGGTCATGCTCTCGAACAACACCGTGAAGAACAAGCTCGTTCATCTGCCCGTCTCTGTCGATCGGAGCATGGTGCAGAAGCTCTCTAACCTCTTCAACGCGAGCTTCACGAACATTTCCGAGGATCAGGTGACCCCCATTCTCATCAGCGCCACAGAGCGCGCCGCCTCGGACACCATGGGTCTTACCTCCGTTATCGCGGCGTTCACCATTGAGGTGCTCAGCGAGGCGGTGACGCCTTCGGCAGTGGTCACGGGCGAGAACAGACTTTTAAGTCAGCCGGAGTTTCGCGACCCGGAGAAGGCGCACAGGCTCATGAATTACCTCTCGAGCGGCGGACACATCCTCCCATCGGAGGACGGGATGTACCCCGCCGACGAGATCCGGGTGCTTATCGGGCCGGAGAATGTGGCCGAGGAGCTCCGGGATTCAAGCGTTGTCATCGCGAGCTACGACGCGGGCGACAACACACGCGGGCTTATCGGCGTGGTCGGCCCCACACGAATGGACTATTCCGCCGTGGCCGCGAAGCTGAGATTTCTGGCCGAGGGGCTTTCACGCAGGCTCGGCGGCGGCGAGGCACCCCCCGAGGGTATGCACAACAAACTGATAATCAAGGGAGACACGGACAATGAACACAGATAACTTGGAAAAGCAGACGCTTCCCGAGGAGGACACCGCGGCGGAGCAGACTGCCGAAAATATAACCGAAGAGGCAAAGCCCGAAGAGAAAAAGGACGGCAAAAAGGAAGAAAAGAAGTCCTCCAGGAAGGATAAAAAGCCCGAGGAGAAAAAGCCCCCCGAAAAGAGCGCCGAGGAAAAGCACGCCGAGGAAATGGCCGCGGCCAACGACAGATACCTCCGCCTCTATGCCGAATACGACAACTACCGCAAGCGGAGCCAGAAGGAGCGCGACAACCTCTACGGCGACATCAAGGCCGACGTTCTGACAAAGTTCCTTCCCGTTTACGACAATCTTGAGCGTGCGCTGGCAATGCAGTGCGCGGATGAGGCGTACAGCCGCGGCGTCGAGATGATAATGGCTCAGTTCAAATCCACCATGGAAAAGCTGGGCGTCACCGAGATAGAAAGTCTCGGGCAGAAATTCGACCCCAACCTCCACAACGCAGTCATGCACGTCGAGGACGAGGAAAAGGGCGAGAGCGAGATAGTCGAGGTGTTCCAGCAGGGCTTCAGGCTCGGCGACAAGGTCATCCGCTTCGCCATGGTAAAGGTAGCTAACTGACGGGAAACCGTTTGTTATATATTAATTAAGTAAATATTCATCATACAGGAGGAAATACATTATGGGTAAGATAATAGGAATAGACCTCGGTACCACCAATAGCTGTGTTGCGGTCATGGAGGGCGGCGAAGCCGTCGTCATCCCCAACGCCGAGGGTGCGCGTACCACTCCGTCCGTAGTGGCATTTGCAAAGACCGGCGAGCGTATGGTCGGCCAGGTCGCAAAGCGTCAGGCTGTCACCAACCCCGACCGCACCATCTCCTCCATCAAGCGTGAGATGGGCTCCAAC
>CAZPLL010000078.1:0-8146 GCA_964587485.1 uncultured Oscillospiraceae bacterium
TGCCTACCCCCAGTTGAACTGGGGGTTTATTATCGCCTTTTCGGCTACAACAAAAAAGTCTCTTTTGTCTACCGGACAAAAGGGACTTTTTTTGAGCTAAGTGCGTTGCGGCATGATAAGCACACCTTCGGTGCGTGAAGTGATGCTGCCCATCGCGAAGTGCCTGCGGGCGTGGGCGGATTTATTTCATTTCACTTTCCGTCTTTTTCGCTGTATAATCAGTTTGGAAAAGATGGTGTTTTTTTGCTGAATCAAAGCTTCGTGCTCTCTCAACCGATTTTGCGGTAACAAACTCCGCCACGCTCTTTTCTCCCCTGCGACGGATCGCTCTTTTCAAACCTCCACGATCAGCAAGCCTTCATTGAAAATCGGCAGTTCCCTGTGTATCGCGCCACCAAGGAAGTGCGCCGCACCGCCGAATGCATCGCCGTCACAGACGGAGTTTATATACAGCGTGTTCTCACAGCATAGCATTGCCTGCTGTGCATATTCATTTTTTCCGCCGTTTTCCCATTCCTCCCTTGTCCAGCAGACGTAGACCGGCCAGAACAGGATATCCTCCCCGACAGCAAAGCGTTCGGGATGATCCCACAGATCGCCGCACAGGGCAATCACGCACCTTTTACCTTTATACTCAAACGCTTCGACGGACAGCCCCTCTTTGTAGTGTGCGTCTGTTTTTGTGTATTCCCTCCAGCCCCTTGAAATGCGGCGATAGTTATGAATGATTTCTCCGCCGGAGACGAGGGCGCAGGAGGAATAGATTGTCTCACACTCAAGCTCGTTATACCCGAACATAACATCAATGCCGAGCTCAACGCTCAACGCCTTTATACGCATAAGCTCCCTCGATGAAGCTGTCAACGCTATATTCTTATCCTCCCCGTAATGCCACGAGAGGGCATTGAAGCCCTGCAAAAAGGCTTCTCCGAAGCAGACAAGCTCTGCCCCCTCCGCTTTTGCCTCTTTCATATAGCGCTCCATCTGTGACAGGTTAAAGTCTATATCCCCGTCAACGATCCGCGCCGAGGCGAGAGCGATTCTCATTTTTCCACTCCTCCTCCAGCAGTCCGTACAGGTACAGGTCTGCCCAATGTCCGCTGTTGTCCCGGGTCTGGGCGCGCTGTATGCCCTCAAGGTGCATACCCAGCTTCTCCATCAGGCGCACGGATTTCAAGGTGTCGATAGTTTCCGCAAAAAGCTTATGCGCATTAAGCTCCTCAAAGGCATGCGCCACTACCGCCGTGCAGGCTTCGCAGGCGTACCCCTGCCGCCAGAAAGCACGGTTGAAAAACCAGCCCATCTCATATATGCCCTCACTCTGCTCATTGAAGAGGATGTAGCCGATCACCCTGCCGCTTTCCCTGTGTACCGCGGCAAGCGCAGCTTTCCGGTCGATGCAGAAGGAGCTGAGAAAATCCTTTGTCTTTTCAAGGCTGTACGGCGGCTCGCAGTTTTTCATGGTTTCCTCATCGCCGAGTATCTCGTGCAAGTCAGCGGCGTCCGCCGGTATGAAATTGCGAACAGTCAGCCGTGGTGTCTCAATGCACATATCACGTCACCCTCACAATGTGGTGTTGTCCTTTGACAAAAGGAGCTCCATAACGATCTCGTCTCCGTCGCGGTCGATCTCCGTGAAGCCGAAGCTCTCATAGAGCTTCTTTGCCGCCTCATTTCCGTCGATATAGCAAACATCGACCCGGCTGTATTTCCCGTCCCTTTTCATGGTGTCCAGCACCGCCGCGACTGCGGCTCTACCGTAGCCTCTGCCCTGATGTCTCTCATCAATGAATAGCTGACTGAAATCATAGCACTCCAGCTCCGGCAGGTCATAATACAGACCCATCCCGACCGGATTTTCGTCCTTGCAAATAATAAATGCCCGGCTTCGCTGTTCGCGGTAGGCGTATGCTCTTGCCAGTAAAACGGTCCTGTTCGCAACGTACTGTCTCTGCGCCTCGGCTACCTCCAGCCCGGTTCGCCAGTTATCCGGGGTAATATCAATTAAGCGGATCATTTTTCCCTCCGATTTATAGCTCTCTGTTCCCGCCCGCTGTACGCCGGGCGCTCAGGGTGTTAGCTCTATCAGATTCCCCTCGACCACGGCTATACAGCTCTCATAGTATCCGTCGCCGGTCGTCCTGGGGCCGCTGATAATTTCATATCCGGCCTCCCTCAGCCTTGTCGTGAGCTCGTCAACTCTTTCCCTGCTCCCGACGCTGAAGGCAATGTGGTTTAATCCCGCGCCTGTGAGAGGCTTCACCGTGTCCGCCACGCCCGGCCTGTTCATTATTTCAAGCCTTGCTCCGTCGTCGAAGCTGAGAAAATAGGATTTGAAATCGGTATTCCTGTTGTGATAACCCTCGTTAGCCGACGCGGAGAGGTACTTCACGAAGAAAGCCTTCGCCGCCTCAAGGTCGGTCACATACATCGCGATATGCTCAATTCTCATTGGGTAACTCCCTCCCGTCAAATTGAGGCGCAGAAGCATTGAGCCGCTTTTTTCGGCCGAATACGCTCTGAACTCTCCCCTATTCTATCAGAATTATTTGCCGATTTCCACTGTTTGACGCAATTGTCTGTGCAATGAAGCGTATTTTCCGCCGCTACTATTGCAATATGGGCACGGTTTGTGTAAAATAGAAGTGGTTTTTATCGGAACTACAATTTATGTAAAGGTGTGTCAGACAATGAAAGGAATATTCAACGCCCTGCACAAGTCCAAGGTTTTTCACGACCTGAGCGAGCAGGAATTCTCCTGGGTACTTTATGATGTGGGCAACTCCGCCTACACCATGCTGGCCTGCTCTCTCATCCCCATCTGGTTCAAGAGTCTCGCCATCGGCACCGCCCCCGGCCAGATCACCGGCGATCAGGCCACCGCGTATTACTCCATCGCGATCTCCGTCGTCACCATCATCGTCGCACTTCTCGGCCCCATCTGCGGCGCGCTGGCGGACCACAAGGACACGAAGAAAATCTTCTTCACCACCGCTGTGGCGCTCGGCTGTGTGAGCTGTGTTATCAACGGCTTTGCCACCGGCTGGGTCGCGTTCCTCGTTATCTATGTCCTCTGCAAGATCTTCTACCAGGCCTCTCTCACCTTCTATGACTCCATGCTCAACGACGTGACCTCAGAGGAGCGTATGGACGAAGTCTCCTCCTACGGCTACGCATGGGGCTATATTGGCTCCTGCATCCCGTTCCTCGTCGCGCTCATCGCGTATGTGCTCGGCCCCGATATGCTCGGCGTTATCTCCAACCGTGTGAGTATGATAATCGGCTTCACCGTCACGGCGGTGTGGTGGATGCTCGTCACCCTGCCTCTTATCAGGAATTACAAGCAGACCAATTATGTTGAGGAAAAAGGCGCCATCGGCAAGGCGTTCAAGAAGATCTTCGGCACGCTGAAAAGGATCGCCGTTGAGGATAAAAAGGTCCTGCTGTTCCTCATCGCATTCTTCCTCTACATCGACGGCGTCGGCACCATCATTGATAACTGCATCAACATCGGCACCGACCTCGGTCTGAACACCGTGGGACAGGTCGTCTTCCTGCTCGCGACTCAGGTCGTCGCGTGGGGCGGCTCACTGGTATTCGCGAAGCTTTCCAAGAAGCACGACACCGTTAAGCTCATCCTTGTCTGCATCGTCGGATATTTCTGCGTCTGCCTTTACGCGCTCACGCTCTCTCAGCTTTGGCACTTCGGTGTGATGGCGTTCGCCGTCGGTTGCTTCCAGGGCTCCATTCAGTCCCTCTCCCGTTCCTACTACTCCAAGATAATTCCCGCCGAGAACTCCGGTGAATACTTCGGCATCTACGATATTTTTGCCAAGGGCGCGTCCTTCCTCGGCTCCGCCGTTATCGCGGTAGTCAAGCTCGCAGGCGGTACGATCAATTTCGCGGTCGCCTCCCTCGCCGTATTCTTCGCGCTGGGCTTTGTTTTCCTCAAGCTTGCCGACAAGCAGAAGGCCTGATCAAATTTACAAACCACACAGCAGTGTAAAAGCTCCCGGCCGGAAATCGGTCGGGAGCTTTCAGCTTGTCAAAAAAGTTCGTTTGAACTTTTTTGACTGCGCTTCTCCTGCCGCGCATTTTGAAAATTCAAAATGCTGCTTCGCTCAAAAGTCTTGATAAATCAAGCCTTTTGACGGCAGGTTATTGTATCGCGAGGCGGGTCTTTTCTCGCTGAGGCTCGGTCACGGAATGGCTCTGATATGCCACCGGCATATCATTCACTCCCATTCCGCCGCTCCGCTACCCTCGCGCTCCCCCGCTGCTCTGTCGCGTGGGATTTATTTATAGTTTTTTGACAGTCTCGGACGGTATTCCGTCTCCCTTGTGGCATATTAAAGGGCTTCGCCACACGCGCCTTTGTCCAGTGTAATCTTAAAAAGTGAGCACACGATTGATATTCTGTTAATTTTAGGTTAATTTGAGCAAACGCCGAAAAGAGGTAAAACAGTCTCTTTTCGGCGTTTGTTCGGTCATTCCGCGGCTATTTGGCCGGAAAGACGGTGGTTTTTGAAAATGTATATGGTGGATTTTCCGCCCGCCGTTTCAAGCGCCGAGGTAAACGGCGCAGCGACGGCCAGAGCATCCGCGTTGGAGGGCGTTTTCACAAGCACGCCGAGCGCGGGGGCATAGCGCGCAGTGACGGGCGTGAGCATGGGCGGGATATTCTCGTCCCGACAGACGCAGACGATCGTCTGTGCCTCGTAGAGTATGAGCTGTGCCGAGAGCGCGCCGGTACAGCCGCCGCTGTATTCACCGGAATTCGCGCCGATGAACGCCAGAAGCTCCGTGCTCTCCCTGAGCCAGCGCTCCTCTCCGGTGAGCAGCCAGAGCTTTGTGAAGAGCATAGCCGCGCCACTGTTGCCGGAGGGAACGGCGCCGTCATAAACCTCGATAGGGCGCAACACAAGCGTCTCGCTTTCGTCCGACGTGTGGTAAAAGCCTCCATCCTCACGGCGAAAATGCAGAAGTACCCGCTCGGCCAGAGTTTTTGCCCTGACGATATGCGCCGCGTTTCTGTCAGCGCCGTACAGCTCGAGAAGTCCCAGTGCGAAGAATACATGGTCGTCAAGCCGTCCGTCAAAGCGCAGTTCGCCCTCACACAGCCTCGCCATGGGGCACGAGTCGAGGCAGAGTCTCTCCTCCATGAACCGCGCGAGCGCCTCCGCCTCGGCAAGATACCGTCTGTCCCCGAAGGCCGACGCCGCGCGTGATAGCGCCATGAGCATCATACCGTTCCACGCGGTGAGTATCTTGCGGTCGGTATGCAGCTCCATGCGTCCGGCGCGATAGATACGGAGCCTTTCGCGAAAGTCGTCATAGCCCTCCGGCAGAAAGCTCCAGCGGTTATTCAGCAGCAGATTCGGGATGCTTTTGCCGTGGAAATTTCCCTCGTCGGTGATGTCGTAGCACTCGCAGAAATGCCGTCCGTCATCCTCACCCAGCAGTTCGCGTATCTCCCGCGGCTCAAAGAGGTAATACGCGCCCTCCTTGCCGTTGCTGTCGGCATCCTGCGCGCCGAAGAAGCCGCCGTTGTCGCACCGAAGCTCCCGCAGACAGTAGTCAAGACAGCTCTCCGCCACCGTGCGGTAGAGCGCCATGTGTCCGTCCTGCCACGCCTCGGTATACGCAAGCGCCAGAAGCGCGTTATCGTACAGCGTCTTTTCAAAATGCGGCGCAAGCCACTCCCTGTCCGTCGAATAGCGCGCAAATCCCCCTCCGAAGTGGTCATAGATTCCGCCACGGTACATCTGCCGCAGGGTATGCTCGACCATTTCCCGGGAATACCTGTCACCGCGAAGCGCGGAATACTCCATCAAAAAAATCAGATTGTGCGGTGACGGAAATTTCACAGCCGTACCGAAGCCGCCGTATTCGCTGTCATACGAGGCGGCAAGCTGGGACGCCGCCTTTTGCGGAAGGGCGGTGTCGATATCTGTGCCGACACGAAGCGTGGAGCTTTTCACATAGGCGGTTATCTCCTCCGCCGCGCGCAGGAGCGACGCTCTCCCGTCTCTCCATTTATTAGCCATCGTCTCAAGGAGAAGCAAAAGCCCGGCGCGCTCCGTCGTCGATTCTGCGGGGATGTAGGTGCCGATGAAAAACGGCTTTCCCTCCGGCGTCATAAGTACCGTGAGCGGCCAGCCACCACTGCCGTTCACAGCCGTACAGAAGAGCATATACACGGCATCAATGTCACTGCGCTCCTCGCGGTCTACCTTCACGGAGACGTAGCTTTTGTTTAACACCTCGGCGATATCGTGACGCCTGAAGGACTCGTTCGCCATGAGGTGGCAGTAGTGGCAGGTGGAATAGCCTATGCTGAGAAATACAGGCTTGTTTTCAAGACGTGCCCTTTCAAACGCCTCGTCGCACCACGGATACCAGTCCACCGGGTCGTCGGAGTGCTGGCGCAGGTACGGCGATTTTTCGTTAACAAGACGGTTGCTCATTTGTGCCTCCGGTCAAATGCCTTTTTGCATATTCTTTCCCTTATATTATACCCTCATCCCCCGCCTCTTTCAATAAAAAACTACTACACCCGCGCCCAAATAAGCGTTACAAATTGTCGAATTTGCATTGTTTACATCAATACATTTATGTGCTAAACTGTATGGCATCCTATAATTAAAAGGGAGGATCCCCGAATGGTAGAATTTGCAAGAAGCATGGATAATCTCAAAGCATCTGATATCCGTGAGATACTTAAAGTCACGGCTATGCCGGAAATTATTTCATTTGCGGGCGGACTTCCCGCGCCGGAGCTGTTCCCCGTTGAGAAGATAAAGGAAGCCACCAACGCCGTCCTTGATGAAGAGGGCAGACAGGCTCTGCAGTACGGCATCACGGAAGGCTACCCCAAGCTCAGAGAGCAGATCGCCGAGCGTATTTACGCAAAGAACGGCATCAAGGCTGACATTTCGAATATCACCCTCGTCGCGGGAAGCCAGCAGGGTCTTGACTTCATAGGCAAGATGCTGATAAACCCCGGTGACGCGGTCCTTATGGAGAGCCCCTCCTACCTCGGCGCGATAAACGCTTTCCAGCCCTACTCCCCCAACTATGTCGAAGTTCCCACCGATGACGACGGTCTCATCATGGATGAGTTCGAAAAGCTGCTCGCCACCACCGAGAGAGTAAAGCTCATATATGTCATTCCCGACTTCCAGAATCCCAGCGGACGCACATGGCCTCTTGAGCGCCGCAAGAAGTTCATGGAGATCATCACCAAGTACGAAATCCCCGTTATCGAGGATAACCCCTACGGTGAGCTGCGCTACGGCGGCGACTATCTGCCCTCCCTCAAGTCCATGGACACCAAGGGTCTTGTTATGTACCTCGGCACCTTCTCCAAGATACTCGCCCCCGGCTACCGTATCGGCTGGATATGCGCACACGAGAGATATCTCGAAAAGCTCAACCTCATCATGCAGGCCGCTGTTCTCCAGACCGCGACCATCAGCCCCATGATAATCTCCAAGTTCATCGAGCTCAACGATCTTGATGAGCACGTCGAACAGATCCGTGCCGTGTACAAGCACCGCTGTGACGTTATGATCAACGCGATGAAGGAATACTTCCCGCCCGAGGCCAAGTTCACCATCCCCGACGGCGGACTCTTCACATGGGTGGAGCTCCCCGATTACATCGACACGAAGGCTATGGCGGCAGAGGCTATCGAGCAGAAGGTCGCATACGTCCCCGGCGCTGGCTTCTTCCCCAACGGCGGCAACGACCACTGCATGCGTCTCAATTACTCCTGTATGCCCGATGAGAGAATAATCGAGGGCATCAAGAGACTCGCCCAGGTCATTAAAAATAATCTGAGATAATCTAAACAACTTGAAAGTAAGCGTCAAAACAAATAGCGTAAGGAATGAGCAAATCAAACCTTACGCTATTTGTTTCACATAATATTATTTTGGCTTGCGGGGTACATGAACTATTTTAGCATAGTCGAACAATTCCCAGCTAAGATGCTGACCGCAGCGATCACAGAAACGCAAATACTCTCTGTCTACTGTGCAGTTGCAGCGTGGGCAAATCGGATAACTTTCTCCGTGGAAAAATACGAGCACCTTTGAGACCGGTAACGGTAATCTATAAAGGGACGCGGATATGCGCCTTGGTT
>CAZPLL010000079.1:0-7930 GCA_964587485.1 uncultured Oscillospiraceae bacterium
CCAGCAATTATCTGTTGCCTAACTTTGTGGAATCTTTATGTTGCAATTTAGAATGCAGGTATCATATAGTGTTTGCAGTTGAATTTTTATTTATCTGTGTTATAATATATCTTTAGTAAAAAATGTATTTCGGAGGCAGAAAGAATAATGGCAAAGAAACAGTTCAAAGCGGAATCCAAGCGTCTGCTGGATCTCATGATAAACTCCATTTACACGAACAAGGAGATTTTTCTCCGCGAGATAATCTCCAATGCGTCCGACGCGATAGACAAGCTGTGCTATCTCTCCCTGACGGATGACAAGGTGGGGCTTGACCGCGACGATTATAAGATCGACATCATCGTTGACAAGGATGCGCGCACCATTACCGTCCGCGATAACGGCATCGGCATGACTGCCGAGGAAGCCGAAAACAATCTCGGTGTCATCGCAAAGTCCGGCTCTTATAAGTTCAAGGGCGAGATGGACAGCGGCAAGGCCGACGATATCTCCATCATCGGACAGTTCGGTGTTGGCTTCTATTCCGCGTTTATGGTCGCGGACGAGGTAACTGTAATCACCCGCAAATACGGGGAGACAGAGGGCGCAAAGTGGACGAGCAAGGGCGCCGACGGCTATACCGTCACCCCATGCGAAAGGGACACTGTCGGCACCGACGTCATCATGCACATCAAGCCCGACTCTGATGATGAGATATTCGGGACCTTCCTTGAGGTGTGGAAGCTCAAGGCGCTGGTGAAGAAATATTCCGACTATGTACGCTGGCCCATCAAGATGGACATTCAGCACCAGGAAAAGTATGAGACCGGCGAAAAGACCGATGAGGGTCTGCCAAAGTACGAATACAAGATGGTCACGGAGAACGAGACGGTCAACTCCATGATCCCCATCTGGCAGCGCAGCAGGAACGAAGTCACCGACGACGACTGCATCGCGTGGTACAAGGAGAAGAACCGCGACCGCAAGGATCCGTGTGCGCTCGTGCGTATCGACGCCGAGGGACAGGTGAGCTACAAGGCCATGCTTTTCGTCCCCGGAGAGGAAAACGAAAACGCTTTTACCGGCGACAACAAGGGCGGTATAACCCTCTATTCCAACGGCGTTATGATAATGGAGAAGTGCGACAAGCTCGTTCACGATTACTTTGACTTTGTCAAGGGTGTTGTGGACTCTCCCGACCTGTCGCTGAATATCTCGCGTGAGATTCTTCAGCATGACAGACAACTGCGCATCATCGGCCAGAATCTTGAGAAACGTATAAAGAGCGAGCTTGAAAAGCTTATGCGCGACGATAAGCCCAAGTATGAGGAGTTCTTCCGTAACTTCGGCGTCCACCTCAAGTGCGGAGTCTGCGACGAGTACGGCAGATACAAGGAATTCCTGCGCGATCTGCTGATATTCTACACGTCTGAGGAGCGCCAGATCACGCTCAAGGAATACGTTGAGAATATGCCCGAGAGCCAGAAGGTCATCTACTACGCCTCGTCCGACTCCGTGAAGCACGCAATGAGCCTGCCCCAGTGCGAGGAGGTACGTTCCCGCGGCTTCGAGCTTATCTACCTCACCGGCCCGCTGGACGAGATGGTGCTTGAGAATCTCCGCGAGCAGGACGGCAAGACCTTCTGCAACGTCGTCACCGACGACCTCGGCTTTGACACCGAGGAGGAGAAAAAGGCCGCCGAGGAGCGCGACATCGAGAATAAAGAGTTCCTTGACTTCGTAAAGGAAGCTCTGGGAGACAAGGTGACTAAGGTTCGCTTCTCGAGAAAGCTCGCCTCCGTGCCCTGCTGCCTGACCACCGACGGCGGAGTTACGCTTGAGATGGAGAAATACTTCCGTCGCGGCCCCAGCGAGGAGATGCGCAAGGTGCGCGCAAACCGTGTGCTGGAGCTCAATGCCGAGCACAGCGCCGTCGAAGCGCTCCGCACCGCATACGAAAATGACAAGGAAAGGGCGAAGGCGCTTTCTGACATCCTCGAAACTCTTGCCGAAATGATGGCCGGAGTCGAGGTGGAGGATCCCGCAAAGTTCGTCGAACAGGTTGCGGAACTGTTCTGAAGAAAATAATTTTTGGAGAGACCTATGGCAAAACGTCTCGGAGTTTACATCCATATACCCTTCTGCGCGAGTAAGTGCAGCTACTGCGACTTCTATTCGCTCTCGGGCTGTGACCACATGATGCCCGACTATCAGGACGCGCTCATAGATCATATTGAGGAGTCGTCGCGGGCTCTCAAGAGCTACGAGGTGGACAGCGTTTACTTCGGAGGCGGCACGCCGAGCTTTTACGGCGCGGACAGGATAATTGAGATATTCAATACCCTCAAGCTCAACGGCAACGTCAGGCTCGATTCCGAGGTCACGGTCGAGTGTAACCCCGACAGCACAAGCCTTAACGCGCTCAAGCTCCTGCGGGAGGAGGGCGTGAACCGGATTTCGCTGGGTGTGCAGTGCGCAAATAATGATATCCTCAAGCTCATCGGCCGTCGGCATAATTTCCAGCAGGTCAAACGTGCCATGCAGGATGCGCGCGACGCGGGCTTTGAGAACATCAGCCTCGACCTCATCTACGGACTGCCCAGCCAGAGCAAGAGCGACTGGGCGGAGACCATTGCGCGGACGCTCGAGCTACACCCAGAGCATATTTCCTGCTACGGACTCAAGCTTGAGGAGGGTACACCCATGTACGAGCGCTACAGGGGCTCCCCCATACTCCCGGATGATGATGAGCAGGCGGATATGTACTTTTACGCGGCGGATGTTTTGGAGCGCTACGGATACAAGCAGTACGAGATATCCAATTTTGCCGCCAGGGGCTTCGAATCAAAGCATAATCTCAAATACTGGAATCTGGACGATTATATGGGCTTCGGCCCGGGGGCGCACTCCTGCGTCGGCAATCTCCGTTACAGCTTTGTGAAGGATCTTAAACAGTATATTTCCAGCGTTGCGCGTGGTGTGAGCATAATCGACGAATATAACCACATAGACTCGCATGAAAAAGCGGCGGAATATGTAATGCTGGGTATGCGTACCGCGAACGGTATATCGGAAATTGATTACCGCACCCGCTGTCAGTGTGACTGGCGGCCCATACACAAGGTGCTGCTCGCCTTTGCGGAAAAGGGCTGGGTAGAAAAAACAGGGGACAGGTGGCACTTTACCGTGCCCGGGTACCTCATCTCAAATACGCTTATAGGTATCCTGCTCGAGGCTCAGGCCGGAGACAGAGTGATGGGGAACCCATGGCTGGAAGAAGCTTTTGCGGCGGAGGAGAAGATAGACCTCCCCAAGGGCGAGGATGAGCTCTTCCAGGAGCTGTACCAAAAAACCGTCGAGAAATAAGGACAGGGCAAAGTATGATAATAAAGAAAAAAACCGGGGCGCACACGGCCGCTCCCGACAGTGTAAAGAAACGCAGACGCAGGGAGTTCCGGGCAGATGACGACGCTTTTCTGAGCGACACTTCGGAACAGGAAACCATAGAGCTCTCGCAGGAAGCGCTTCCCGACGAAGCGGAGAAGAACGTAAAGACCCCGGACGGCACGGATGAAACTGTCGAAAACCTCCCGCTCGGCGGAATAACCCCGGCGGAGACGGTGCAGGAGACTGCGGAGGAAGCCCGTGAGCGCCGCCGCAAGGCTGGGAAAATCGCCGGGAAAAACAACAAAGTCGGTATCATCGCGCCCATAGTTCTTATGGTAGCGGCGGTGTTTGTGGGGCTGATAGGCTTCTTGGGATATAAGATAACCTGCTCCGAGAAGAACCTCCCCAATATTTATGTAGATGATGTTTTCGTCGGCGGACTCACGCAAGAGCAGACACGCGCCGCGCTTGACGAGCACGAATGGGATGCGGCCACAAAGGAAACGTTGAAGGTTCAGCTTCTCGGCGATGTGAGCTTTGAGGTTGAAATGTGCGGATCCGGTATGCTACTTTCCACGGACGACGCAGTCAAGGCCGCGTACAGCTATGGTCACAGCGGCAACTGGTTCGAGAATTTCTTTACCTACGCGGCGGGGCTTTTCGGCCATGTTGACGTGAACAGCCACGGAAGAACTCTGAATATCGACTATATAACCGGCCTCATCGACGACGCTCTTAAAAAGCAGGACGAGGAGATGGCAGACAACGGCTACTCCGTGGACGAGGAAACGGCTGTTCTCACCCTGCTCAAGGGCGCGGGGCAGATAAAAATGGATCCGGACGCCATATACTCTGCGGTACTTACCGCGCTTGAGAGCGGACAGAAGTCCATCAGCTATACCGCGCTTGTGTCCGAGCCGAAAATGCCTGATTTCCAGAAAATATATGATGAGCTGGCGATTGAGCCGGTTGACGCGTATTTTGACTCTGAGACGAAGAGCATCGTCGATAATGTTGACGGCTTCAGGTTTGACGTGGAGGCTGCCGAGAGCGCATGGACAGGCGCGGATTACGGCGAGACCGTCAGCGTCCCCGTGACCATAACCGTTCCGGAGGTCACGACGGAGAGCCTTGAAGCACTCCTTTTCCGCGATGTTCTGGGTGAGCAGGAAACCCTGTATTATACCTACGACAGCAACCGTGTCAACAACCTCCACCTTGCCATCAGCAAGATCGACGGGCTGATACTCAATCCCGGTGAGGAATTTTCCTACAACGATGTTGTCGGACAGCGTACCGAGGAGGCGGGCTTCCTGGCGGCAGGAGCCTATGACGACGGACAGGTCGTGCAGGAGATAGGCGGAGGCGTGTGTCAGGTATCCAGTACGCTCTACAGCGCCTGCCTTTACGCGCAGATGGAGATAGTCGAGCGCTCCAATCACTACTTCAAGGTTGATTATCTTGACTACAGCATGGATGCCACCGTGAGCTGGCCATCACCCAATTTCCGTTTCCGCAATAACACAGAGTACCCCATAAAGATTCACGCCTTCTGCAACGACGAGTATGACACCTACAATCATCAGGGCGGAATGCGTATCGAAATACTGGGCACCGATCTGGACGGCAGCTACGTCAAGATATGGCGTGAGACGTGGATGATCGGCCATCCCGAGTTCCCGGACATCTGCATAGGCTACTCAATACTCCAGCACAGAGACATCTACTCCGCGGACGGCACTCTGCTTCGCAGTGAGACCTATGATTATCTTGATGAGTATTATCTCCACGAGGAGGACTATGCCGACAAGGTGGAAGCGCGCAGACAGGCTCTCGGTGGAGGCGGAGAAGGAGATGCCTCCGGCGGTGCGGAGCAGAATTTCGGATGACAAAGAGCGAGTTGAAATAAGGAGAGAAAAGAAATGGAGAAAAACACGTTTTACATCACCACACCGATATATTATCCCTCGGATAAGCTCCATATCGGACACACCTACTGCACTGTGGCGACCGACGCCATCGCAAGATACAAGCGTCTGCGCGGATATGACGTCATGTTCCTCACCGGTACCGACGAGCACGGCCAGAAAATAGAGGAAAAGGCCAGAGCCGCCGGAGTAACTCCCCAGCAGTTTGTTGATAACATCGTCACCGGCGAGAACGGCATACTCGATCTCTGGAAGCTGATGAACATATCCAACGACCGCTTCATCCGTACCACCGATGATTATCACGTCAGCTCCATCCAGCGCATTTTCAAGAAAATGTACGACAAGGGCGATATCTACAAGGGCAAGTATAAGGGCAAGTATTGCACTCCCTGCGAAAGCTTCTGGACGGAAAGCCAGCTCGTGGACGGCAAATGCCCGGACTGCGGACGCTCCGTTATTGACGCCGA
Source organism: uncultured Oscillospiraceae bacterium (assembly GCA_964587485.1). Taxonomy (GTDB): domain Bacteria; phylum Bacillota; class Clostridia; order Oscillospirales; family Oscillospiraceae; genus Limivicinus. The sequence goes on from CAZPLL010000079.1 coordinate 5,765, forward strand.
GGAGGAAGCATACTTCTTCCGCCTCTCCAAGTACGCAAAGCCCGTTCAGGAGCTGCTGGAGACCGGCACTTTCCTCACTCCTCCCTCCCGTGTGAACGAGATGATAAACAACTTTATCAAGCCCGGCCTTGAGGATCTCTGCGTTTCCCGCACAAGCTTTGACTGGGGCGTACCCGTGGACTTTGACCCGGGACACGTTGTCTATGTATGGGTCGACGCGCTCTCGAACTACATCACCGCCCTCGGCTATCTCAACGATAAGTACGACGATTTCGATAAATACTGGCCTGCCGATGTACACATCGTGGGCAAGGAGATCGTCCGATTCCATTCCATCATCTGGCCTGCCATGCTCATGAGCATGGAGCTCCCCGTGCCCAAGCGCGTGTACGGTCACGGCTGGCTGGTGATCGACGGGGGTAAGGTATCGAAGTCCAAGGCAAATAACTCCGCCAACGTGATCGACCCCTATGTTCTGGCCGACTATTTCGGAGTAGACGCACTGCGCTTCTTCCTCCTGCGTACCTTCCCGTTCGGCTCTGACGGAACCTTCTCGAACGAGCTTCTCATCAGCACCATCAATACCGACCTTGCAAACGACCTCGGCAATCTTGTCTCCCGCACCACCGCCATGGTCGAGAAATACTTCGGCGGCGTTGTTCCCGCCGAGCGCACATACGACCCGCTTGACGACGAACTCCTCAATATGATAAAGACCGTTCCCGAGCGCTATGCAAAGCAGATGGATGATTTCCAGCTTCATATTGCGCTTGAAGAAGCGTTCAGGCTCATTCAGCGCGCGAACAAGTATATTGACGAGACTGCCCCCTGGGTGCTCGCAAGGAATGAGGAGGGCAAGGGCAGACTTTCCGCCGTCATGTATAACCTGCTTGAGGCTCTGCGCGTTTCTCTCGTCATGCTCACCCCCTTCATGCCCGATACCTGCGCCCGCGCATTCGAGCAAATCGGCACGAGCACCGGATATCGCACATGGGAAAGCCTCTCCGCGGCACTGCCCGAGGGCGTGCAGGTACACAAGGGAGAGACACTTTTCCCGCGTCTGGACGTTCAGAAGGCTCTGGATGAGTTGGCCGCACTTGCCGAAAAGGCAAAGGGTCCCAAGGTAAAGGTCGAGCCAGTCCTCCCCGACGTCACCATTGACGAGTTTGCAAAGTGCGATATGCGTGTGTGCAAGGTGCTCGAGTGCGAGGCGGTGAAGAAGTCCGATAAGCTTCTGAAGTTCCAGCTTGACGACGGCAGCGGCACTTCCCGCCAGATACTCTCCGGCATCCACAAGTTCTATGAGCCCGAGGAGCTGGTAGGCAAGACCGTGGTCGCCATCCTCAATCTTCCTCCGCGCAAGATGATGGGGCAGATGTCCAACGGTATGCTCCTCTCCGCAATTCGAGAGGTGGATGGCAAGGAAGAGCTTCATCTTATCATGCTTGATGACTCCGTCCCCGCAGGCAGTCAGCTCTGCTGAAATCAGATAAAAACCGACAGGGCAGCTATCCGGTAAATCACGGATAGCTGCCCTGTCGGTTTTCACTCGTTATTTGCGGCCGCGCAGAAGATAATAGGTAAGCGACAAAACAAATAGCGTAAGGAAAGAGCAAATCAAACCTTACGCTTTTTGTTTCATGCATGTTATTTTGGCTTGCGGGGTGCATGGACTACATTTGCATAATCAAACAATTCCCAGCAAAGACGCTGACCGCAGCGATCACAGAAACGCAAATACTCTCTGTCTAACGTGCAGTCGCAGCGGGGGCAAATCGGATAACTTTCTCCGTGGAAAAATACGAGCACCTTTGAGACCGGTAACGGCAATCTATAAAGGGACGCGGATATGCGCCCTGGTTTCATGCGCATTTTGGCCGCAGCTTCTGTTAAACCGGTGTGTATCTTACCTTTCTCCGTTGCCGTACCCATCATATTGGTTTCTCCGTGAACAGATCGGCAATCTGGCAGCCATAACATTTTTGCATCACAGATAAGGTCTGCCGGCTTGGAGATAATGTTCCGGTCTTATCCCACGTAATATTACAGCGCGGGCAGATGTAATAGGCGGTCGTCCGATATTTTCTTATCTGCGTGACCTGTATCGGTATCCGGTAGCTTTCTGCTGTTACAGATGCCTTCTCCCATAAAGCAGTATTCATTCAT
>CAZPLL010000080.1:0-7620 GCA_964587485.1 uncultured Oscillospiraceae bacterium
TACTTCTTGATGTCCAGGTCTTCCATGGACTGCTCGGTGATGATGGGGCGAATGATAACGTCATATGCGGTCTTCATCAGGCGAACACCTCCTCGATCTTGGCGAGGGCAGCCTTATCTACTACCATAACGCCGTTGGTGAGAATCATGTAGGGGGAGAGGATGGTGGCGATGGTGGTGGCCACACCCGCGATGTTGCGGGCGGACTTCATGACCTTTTCGTCAACATTCTCGGTCACGACGAGAGCCTTGCCCTGAACGCCGACCTTGTCAAGGAAGCACTTGAACGCCTTGGTCTTGATCTCGTCCATGGCGAGACCGTCGATGACGATGATCTCGTTCTCAGCCGCCTTGGCGGAGAGAGCGGACTTGAGTGCGAGGCGCTTCACCTTCTTATTGAGGGTGTAGCTGTAGTCGCGGGGCTTGGGAGCGAAGGCTACGCCGCCGTGATACCACACGGGGGAGCCTGCGTAACCTGCACGAGCGCGGCCGGTGCCCTTCTGGCGCCAGGGCTTCTTGGTGGTGTAGGAAACTTCGCCCTTGGTAAGAGCACTCTGGGTGCCCTGACGGCAGTTCGCCAGATGATTCTTGACGGAATCATGGAGAACGCTCTTGTTCGGCTCGATGCCGAAGATGGCCTCGGAGAGCTCGATCTCACCGATCTTCTCGCCTGCCATATTGAAAACATTAGCTTTAGGCATTTATGCTGCTCTCCTTTCCTTAGCGGGTACGCGCGGAAGCCTTCTGGGGATTTCCACGACCGGACTGCTTCTGCGGGTTGAGGGTAACTGCACCGGCCTCGCCCTTCTTGACGGGAGCGACCTTGACAGTGTTCTTAATGTAGACGATACCGCCCTTGGGGCCGGGAACGGCGCCGCGGATGGCGATGAGGTTCAGCTCGGGATCGACCTTGACGATGTCAAGATTCTCGACCGTGACCTGATCCACACCCATGTGGCCTGCCTGCTTCTTGCCGGGCAGGATGCGCGCGGGGTCAGCGGAGGGACCCATGGAGCCGGCGTGACGGTGAACGGGACCGCCGCCGTGGCTGGTGGGGGTGCGGCCCTGACCGTAGCGCTTGATAACGCCGGCGTAGCCGTGGCCCTTGCTGATACCGGTGACGTCGACCTTCTCGCCCTCTGCGAACAGGTCTGCCTTGATAACGTCGCCGACCTCAAACTTTGCGCAATCCTCAAGACGGAACTCCTTGAGGTGCTTGAGCATGCCCACGCCCGCCTTCTTCAGGTGACCCTGCTCGGGCTTGGTGAGCTTCTTCTCGGTTACTTCCTCGTAACCGAACTGGACTGCTTCGTAGCCTTCCTTTTCCTTGCTCATCTTGGCGACGACCGTGCAGGGGCCTGCCTCGATGACGGTGACGGGAATGACCTTACCAGTCTCGTCGAAGATCTGCGTCATGCCGACCTTCTTGCCGATGATGGCTTTCTTCATCTGGAATTCTTCCTCCTTCGGTTATTGGTTGCCCCGCGTAACACCGCGCTTGGGTACGCCGTGACAGAGGCTGGCAACTTAACCCGTCCGCATTCGCAAGCTGCGGACAATGGGTTACTTACTTTGAATAATGTGGGGTTTGCCTGTGGGGATCAGAGCTTGATCTCGATCTCGACGCCTGCGGGAACCTCAAGGTTCATCAGGGCTTCGACGGTCTTCTGAGTGGGGCTCATGATGTCGATAAGGCGCTTGTGGGTGCGGCGCTCGAACTGCTCGCGGCTGTCCTTGTACTTGTGGACGGCGCGGAGGATGGTGACGATTTCGGTCTTGGTGGGCAGGGGAATGGGACCGGAGACCTTTGCGTCGGTGCGCTTCGCTGCCTCGACGATAGTCTCGGCGGCCTTGTCGATGAGCTGGTGATCGTAAGCCTTGAGGCGGATACGGATCATGTTCTTGCCGTTGGTGCTTGCCATGTTTGTTTTCTCCTTTTTCGTACGTTTCTTCGGCGGCATTGGCTCCGCCATTATGCGTACGGATGAAACCCAAAAATCTTATACACACAACCGTGCGTATCAGGCCATGCCCGAAAAAGAAAACCGGCTGTTCAGCCGGTCAAAGCCCTTTTCGTCCATGCGATATACGCGTGTACTCGATAAGGTTTCAGCCGCCCGATTGCGTACCGGAAGCTGCCGGTACCGGACATACTCCACGAAAGTTACCTCGCCTGCGCGAGCAATCTCCCGCTTCTTCGCATAATACGCCCGTGCTCTCGCACACGCGCTTGATTACTATACCAATACTTTCACGATATGTCAATAGTTTTTTTGGTATTTCCGCAAAAATTTTTCATATTTTTTGTGCAGGGTTCACGAATCTGTTTTGTAACACTTTTCCAGTTTTTTGTGCCCGTCCCACCGGCGCTTCCCCTCCCCTCCCGGGTCGAGGTTCCCGCTGTGTAACACGCTCTCCCGCCTGCGGTTTTATGTGTTATATATTATAATAAGTAGAGACTCGTTATAAACTCACCCGTGTGTTTCAGGCAGGGCGTTGACAGCATAGCGGCTCCGCTTATGCGAAGCCGCTTGTTTGCCCGTTTGTTTCTTTTTCGCTCCTCGCTCAGAAATTGAAGATATACGGCAGGAGCTCGGAGAGCTTATAGCTCACATAGCGGTCACCGGCCTTGGAGCAGAGTATCTCGATATCTGGCGCGAACTCGGCCAGAAACTGTCGGCACGCGCCGCACGGGGTCGGCCAGTTCTGGCTGTCGGCGTAGATGGCCAGGCGTACAAACTCACGCTTGCCCTCACTGACGGCCTTGACGCAGGCCGTGCGTTCGGCGCAGATGGTACTGCCCAGAGCGGCGTTCTCGACATTACAGCCGGTGAACACACTGCCGTCGGCGCACTGGAGCGCGGCGCCCACCGAGAAGTGGGAGTACGGGGCGTATGCGTTGTAGGAAGCCTTCTTGGCAAGGGAAATAAGTTCTCTGTCGGTCATGTCAGTCTCTCCTTTTAATATTAATCCATCTCTATTATCCAGTTTTCAAAGTTGTAAAGCGGATTGCCGATGTTCGGATCCATGCCGCGGATAACGCCGCGGTGAGTTATCATCTGCTGTTTTTCAAAGCCGATGGGGATGATTATCGCCTGCGTGCTGACGTACTGGCACAGCTCGTAATACGCCTCGGCGCGACCGGCATCGGAGGCCGCAAGATAATTTCTGATGAGCTGCATACAGGTCTCGTCCTTACTGCGGGTGTAGTTTATGTTGCTGGAGCGGTTATTTACCGTTCGCTCCTCCAGAAGCTCGGTAATGTCGAAGTTGTTGCGGAGCTTCACCTCGCCGTAGTACATATCGAAGTCGACTTCCTCCTTTGGCTTGCCCTGATTGTCAAGCTGTTCGGAGCCCTGAAGTATCTCCATGTAGCGGTCCCATGTGACCTCCTGCACGTCCACGGCCAGCCCGATCGACTCCATGTCGGAGGCAAAGCGGCGGACAACGCCGGTCTTGGCACTGCTGTCGCTACAGACGACAAAGACTATCTCCGGCTCGTTGGAGGCATCGAGGTATTCAAGCCGTCCGTCATCGTCGTAGTCTCTCACTCCGGCGTTGGCAAGGACGACCTTGCACAGTTCAAGGTTATAGCTGAGCTGTTCGGCAAGCGTCTCGGGGTAGGCCGAGCAGGTCGGGTACATGGCCACGGAGGACGCCACCGCGTCGCCGTTGAGGAGCTCCTCAAGGTACGCGCGGTCAAAGGCGAAGTTCATCGCGTAGCGGAAGCTTGCGTCCTTGCCCAGCGTGCTGTTGACGTTAAAGGCAACATAGTGCATATTCGTCGTGGCGTAGTTATGTATTTCGTTGGTGCTGGCGTAGCCGAGGTTCGTATAGCTGGACGGATCGTTTATCACAAGGTCGATATACGAGTCCTCAAACGCGTCGATGATACCCGCCGCGTCTGGGTATTCCTTGATGTATATCACGTCCAGCGGCAGTCCGTCGCGGTTGGGATAATACTCGTTGGGGATAAGCTCGGTATAATCCTCGTTATAGGTATAGGGGCCGCTTCCGATGGGGCGCGAGCCCTCCTTGGAGTCGTAGGTGCCGTTTTTGATGACGGGGATGTTCAGGAGCTTTATGAACTGCTTGTCGCCGACGCCGAGCGTGACCTGTATCTTGTTGTCCCAGAACGAAACGCCGAGAAAGCTGGAGAAGCGCCCTGTAAACCGGTCGGCATAGACGGCGCGCTCAAGCGAGTAACGCAGATCCCTGCCCGTCACCTGGGTACCGTCGGAGAAGTAGTGCGGATTCTCCGTGTCAAGATACATCGTCCAGATGGTGCCGTCCTCGGTACACTCCCACTCAGAGATAATGTTGGGTATGACCTCGAAGCTGTTGTCCACCTCGACCATATTCTCGTACACGAGGGCGCAGACGAGCTGATTTGCGTGGTTGGTAGCGATGATGGGGTTGAAGCTGTATTTTGAGTTGCTGTTGAGCGAGAAAACATTGTCCGCGGCCTCGGCACGGACGACGTCCTTACCGCCGGTGGACTCCGGGATGCTGTCGGTGTTTATCGTGCTCCCGCTCTGACAGCCGGCGATACTCAGCGCCAGCGCCGCAACGCACACGAATATGAGGGCTTTTTTTAATATCTTCATGCCGTCTCCTTTACTCGAGGACTATCGCCGCCGCCTGACTGCCGCGGTGACCCTTTGTGTATCTGTGTGACCAGTATTTGTCGTGACTGCACACGGTACATTCGTCGGAAATGTCAATGTTTTCGCCGTCGAGCCCAAGCTGTATGAGCCTGCGGGCGTTGGCGGCGCGGAGATCGACCATGGTCTTGCCGTCGGGGCGTCTGTCAAAGAGCCCGTCGACATCGCCGCCGAGGTATTTTTCCACGGCCTGCGGCACATCATCGTCCGTCTCAAAGCAGCAGCGCCCGATGGCGGCGCCCATGGCGGCGTGTATATTCTCCGGCCTTGCGCCGAGCGCGCGCATTTTCTCCACCGTTTCGCTCAGTATATCCAGCACCGAGCTGCGCCAGCCGCAGTGTACCGCCGCGATAACTCCGCTCTCTCCGTCCCACAGCAGTGCCGGCACGCAGTCCGCCACAAAGCACATTACCGGCAGACCGCGAACATTCGTAACTATGCCGTCGGCCTCATAGGGAACGCGGGACATACAGACGTGCCTGTCATCCTCCGTGACCGTGCGCACGACGTTGCCGTGAACCTGATTGGTCACAACACATTCGTCTATCCCCGCGCCCATGAGCGCGCAGACGCGCCGGTAATTTTCGCGCACGTCACCGGGGTCGTCACCCCGGTTGGAGCCGAGGTTGAGCGAATAAAACGCTCCCCCGCTCACGCCGCCGTAGCGGGTGGTAAAGGCGTGATGCGTGCCGAGCTTGTCCGAGGTCATGTAAATGAGCCCGTTTCGGTCGTTTTCCTTAAACATATATCTACCCTTATCCGGCGGCGGGCTCTCCGCCCTCCGCCGTGCTCCTTATCATTCGTTTCTGCCACAGCACTCCTTGTACTTGAGTCTGCGACTGCCGTCGGCCTTCATCTTCCCGCAGGGGCAGGGGTCGTTGCGGCCGGGCTTGGGTGTCTTTTTCACGGGCTTTTTCTTCACGGGCTCACCGCCCACGTTCGCTGCGGCATTCTTTGCAACAGCCTTGCGCTGTATGGGCTGTTGGGCGCGCACGCGCACGGTGAAGAGTCGGCGCACCGTCTCCTCGCGGATGCCGTTGACCATGGCCTCGAACATCTCGAAGCCCTCCTGCTTGTACGCATCCACTGGATTTTGCGAGGCGTAACCGCGCAGACCTATGCCCTGCTTGAGATCGGCCATCGCGTCGATGTGCTCCATCCAGTATTCGTCAACGACTCTGAGCATAACGACCCGCTCAAGCTCGCGCATCATTGGGCTGTCGTTGGGGCCGGGGCCGAAGGCCTTCTCGCGCTCGGCATAGACCTTTTCGGCAAGCTCCGTGACCGCCTCCGTGAGCTTATCACAGGCGACCGCGCCGCCGAACGCCTCAATGCGGAAAAGTCCTCTCGGCATAAAGAGCTTTTCAAACGGCTGAAGCGCCGCGTCAAGCTGCTGCTGATTATCCGCCGTACCGCCGCCCAGCCCGTCCGCCACGGTGGAGGAAATGAACTGGTGGAGCATACTCATTATCTGCTCGCGCAGGTCAACGCCGTCGAGAACCTTGCGGCGCTCGCCGTAGATGATCTCACGCTGTTTATTCATCACGTCGTCGTATTCGAGAACGTTTTTTCTTATCCTGAAGTTGGTGCTTTCGACGTTCTTCTGTGCCTGCTCGATAACGCCGGACATCATCTTGAAGTCCATCACGGGCTCGTTCTCGTCAAAATTCTCCATCATGCCGTCCATGAGGCGGCGGTACCTCTCCCCGCCGAAGAGACGCATGGTATCATCCGTCATGGAGAGATAGAAGCGGCTCTCGCCCGGGTCTCCCTGACGGCCGGAGCGTCCGCGAAGCTGGTTGTCTATACGTCTGGACTCGTGGCGCTCGGTACCGAGGATGAAAAGTCCGCCCGCGGCTCTGACCTTTTCGGCCTCGGCGTTGGTTATCTTTTTATGCTCCTCAAGCTTTTCGGCGTAGAGCTTCCTTGCGCTGAGTATATTTTCGTCGTCTGTGTCGGCAAAGCCCGTAGCCTCGGCTATCACCGCGTCGTCAAAGCCCGCCTTGCGAAGATCGGTCTTGGCCATGTACTCCGCGTTGCCGCCGAGCATGATGTCGGTGCCGCGTCCGGCCATATTGGTCGCGATGGTGACTGCGCCGAGCTTGCCGGCCTGCGCCACTATCTCGGCCTCCTTTTCGTGATACTTCGCGTTGAGGACCGTGTGCGGCACTCCTCGGCGCTTGAGCAGGGAGGAGATATATTCGCTCTTCTCGATGGAGACGGTGCCGACGAGCACGGGCTGTCCCTTTTCGTGGCACTCGGCGATCTGCTCGATGATGGCGCGGTTCTTGCCCACGTCGTTCTTGAACACCACGTCGGGGTGATCGACGCGGATGACGGGTCTGTTCGTCGGTATCTCGATTATGTCCAGACGGTATATGGTGCTGAATTCCTCCGCCTCGGTCGCGGCGGTGCCGGTCATTCCGGAGAGCTTGCCGTAAAGGCGGAAATAGTTCTGGAACGTGATGGTGGCAAGGGTGCGGTTCTCCTTCTGCACGTCAACGTGCTCCTTGGCCTCTATCGCCTGGTGGAGCCCCTCGCTGTAGCGGCGGCCGACCATGAGACGTCCGGTGAACTCATCGACGATGACTATCTCCCCGTCCTTTATGATGTAGTCAATGTCGCGCCGCATTATGCCGTGCGCCTTGAGCGCCTGATTTATGTGGTGGTTGAGCGTGGCGTTCTCGATGTCGGCAAGGTTCTCTATGCCGAAGGCGCGCTCCGCCTTGGCAACGCCCCGTGCGGTGAGAGTCGCGGTGCGGGCCTTCTCGTCCACGATGTAGTCCGCGTCAAGCTCCTCGCTCTCCTCCTCCTTGTCGTCCACGGTGGTGTAGACCTGCTTTTTGAGGCGCGAAACAAAGTCGTCCGCCTGACGGTAGAGGTCGGTGCTCTCGTCGCCCTGGCCGGAGATGATGAGCGGCGTTCTCGCCTCGTCGATGAGTATGGAGTCCACCTCG
>CAZPLL010000081.1:0-7487 GCA_964587485.1 uncultured Oscillospiraceae bacterium
CGCCCCACGGAGAATCCCACTTAAGCGCCTGATCCTCAAATTTGGATTTGGTGAACCAGAGAACAAAGTCGTTTTTGTTGCGCTTATTGATGTCCTCCTCGACGCCCTCGCGAACGCCCACGTCGAGATCATCGGCGTTGAAGTCGTTGAAAACATAATATTTCTCAAGCTTTGAAGTGTCGAAGTACACATTTCCGCCGGCAAAATAGGCATAGCCGGTGTCCATGAGTCTGGAGATTATGCGGATGTAATCATCAATGCAGTTGGTAGCGGGCTCGACTACATCGGGTGTCTTTATGTTGAGCTTCGCGCAGTCGGAGAAAAACGCGTCGGTATAGAATTTGGCAATCTCCATGACGGACTTGTGCTCGCGCTTCGCGCCTTTGAGCATCTTGTCCTCACCCTCGTCCGCGTCGGAGGTCAGATGCCCCACGTCGGTGATGTTCATGACACGCTTCACGTTGTAGCCGAGATAGCGCAGATACTTTTCCAGAACATCCTCCATGATGTAGGAGCGCAGGTTGCCTATGTGGGCAAAGTGATACACGGTAGGGCCGCAGGTGTACATCTTTACGATATCGGGGTGGTTGGGGACAAACTTCTCACGTGTGCGTGTGGCGGAATTATAAAGCTTCATTCTCGGTTCTCCTTTTCAGCTTTTGAATAAGTCTTTGTTCACGATGAAGTAATGCACGCCGGAGAACACCGTCGTTGCGACAATCACACAGGTGACAACGGTATCTACCACCTCGTGACGGCCTATAAGAAGCATCAGTATAAGACCGACCATCGTGCAACCGGTCTTGAGCTTTCCGGACCATGCGGCGGCGATGACGAAGCCCTGCTCCGCCGCGATCAGGCGCAGGCCGGAAATCGCAAACTCGCGGAACAGAACTATGGCCACGGCCCAGCCTGGCATCTGGCCGTTTTCGATAAAGTAACACATGGCCGCAAGCACTAACATCTTATCTGCCAGAGGATCCATGAACTTGCCAAAGTCGGAAACCTGATTATAGTGGCGCGCGATATAGCCGTCCACAGCGTCCGACGCACAGGCTATGATGTAGACCGCAAGCGCGGCATAGCGCAGTCCGCAGTACGCAAGAATGAGAAACACAGGGACCATGACGACGCGCGCGGCGGTGATTTTGTTTGCGGTAGTTTTAAGCATATCCTTATACCTGCTCTCCGTAAAGTATTCCGGCCTCGGCACCGGTTATGAGGACATCGGCCATTTCGCCCTCACGGCACATACCTGAGAAGAACACCTGACCGTCTATGTCGGGAGAATCCGCATAGGAGCGACCGACAAGATACTGCTCATCCCCGTCGTAGTATTCGCAAAGTACACGAATAGTTTTCCCGATAAAGCTTCCGCAAAACTCGTCCATGATGGGCGCCTGGAGCTCCATTATGAGGTCTGCTCTGCGCTGAGCCTCCTCAAAATCAACGTGAGGCATTTTCGCGGCGGGAGTTCCATCTTCAGGCGAGAACGGGAACACTCCCACGCGCTGTATGCGCGCCTCACGCAGAAAATCGCACAGCTCCTCAAACTCCGCTTCACTCTCACCGGGGAGCCCGGCGATGAGGCTCGTGCGAAGCACCAGACCGGGAATACGCTCCTTGAGCTTACGGAAAAGCTCCCGGATCTCCTCGCCGGTGCCGCGGCGGTTCATGGCCTTGAGTATGCCGTTATTTATGTGCTGGATGGGGATGTCGAGATATTTGACTATCTTGTCGTTTGAGGCTATCTCCTCGATAAGCTCGTCATCAAACTGATCGGGGTAGAGGTAGTGGAGCCGTATCCATTCTATACCCTCGATAGAGGCAAGCCTGCGGCACAGCTCGGCAAGTGAGCGCCTGCCGTAAAGATCGGTGCCGTAGCGGGTGATGTCCTGCGCAATGACGATAAGCTCCTTCACGCCATGCTGTGCAAGCTCCTCCGCCTCTGCCATGACGTTTTCCATGCTCCTCGAACGGTAGCGCCCCCGGATGTAAGGGATGGCGCAGAAGGCGCAGAAATTGTTGCACCCCTCGGCGATGCGCAGATACGCCCACGAAGGGCCGGTGGAGACGACGCGGGGGAGCTCCTCGATGGGGGCGCTCTGGTCGCCAAAGCGTGAAAAGCTTTCGCCGTTCAGCACGGCATCGGCAGCCGAGACTATATCGGCGAAGCTACCCACGCCGAGCACCGCGTCGATCTCAGGCAGTTCGTCAAGGATGGACGCCTTGTAGCGCTCGGCAAGACAGCCCGTGACGATGAGCGCCTTGAGCTTCCCGACCTTTTTCAGCTCGGCCATTTCAAGTATGCTGTCGATGGCCTCGCTCTTTGCCGCGTCGATAAACCCGCAGGTGTTGACGATGGCAAGCTCTGCCCCGTCGGGGTCGGGGACAAGCTCGTACCCGGCCTCGCTCATCAGATAGAGCATTTGCTCGCTGTTGACCAGATTTTTGGCACAGCCGAGAGATATCATTGCAAAAGTATGTATCATCGGATCAGTATTCCTCATCGGTTTCCGCGCTGTGTCTCGACAGGGCAGAGCGTATTTCCTCCCACGAGTAGCCGCGGCGGTATAGTGAATTGGCGAGCCTTCTGACCTGCTCACGGTCGCCGGGGCCTTTAAGCTTTGCGGAGATGAGACGGTCAAGTTTCCCTTCCGGCTCGGGCATTGCGTCAAGGGTCTCATCCCACAGTTCACGCGGGACTCCGCGGCGGAAAAGCTCCGAACGAACGCGCCCGGCACCGTAGCCCTTGGAGGCGTAGTGGCGCGCGATCGCAGCGGCATAATTCACGTCGCTGAGAAAGCCGTTTTCCCGGAGCCAGCTTACGCAGTAGTCGGCGTTCTCCTCGCTCTCGCCCTTTTGTATGAGCCTGTCATGAAGCTCCTTTTCGGACATGAGCCGCCGGGATACCATCTCAAGCGCCCTGTCGCGGGCAAGGTCTCTGCCAGAGGCACTTCGCAGGGCACGGAGGCTCTCATCGTCAAGCTCCTTCCCGGAGAATAGACGGAGATCCGTTACCACGTTAAGGCTCGATTTTATCTCTGTTCCGTCCTCAAGGCAGACGGTTATCCGCCCCGGGGAGGTCTGCTTCATTGCCTTTATCAGCATCGAAAGCCGTCTCAGCCCTCGTCAAAATCGTCCGCGGAGACGTTGACTGCCTTTGCGGCGGCATTTTCCGCCTCTCTGCGTCCGCGGGGGGAGAGCTTCCATGCGTTGTCATATATCTCCTGAGCGATACGCTCGCGAACCTCCTCGTTATTGGCAAGGTATTCCTTCACGCCGTCGCGCCCCTGTATGCGCTGTCCGTTGCAGGTATACCACGCACCGGCCTTGTCAATGACATCAAGCTTTACGCCCAGATCGACTATCTCACCGACGCGGGAGATGCCCTCGCCGTACATAATGTCGAACTCCGCCTCGCGGAAGGGGGGAGCGACCTTGTTCTTCACGACCTTTGCGCGGGTTCGGTTGCCAACGAGCTCGCCGTTGACCTTGAGTGTCTCTATACGGCGCATATCGATTCGCACGGAGGCGTAATACTTGAGCGCGAGACCGCCCGGGGTAGTCTCGGGGTTGCCGTAGATAACGCCGATCTTCTGGCGAAGCTGATTTATGAAAATAACAGTGCAGTTATTTTTGGATATTGCACCGGCCAGTCTGCGCATGGCCTGAGACATGAGCCTCGCGAGAGCGCCGACAACGGTGTCACCGACCTCGCCCTCAAGCTCCGCGCGGGGAATAAGTGCCGCAACGGAGTCGATGACTACAACGTCGACCGCGCCGGAGCGCACGAGAGACTCCGCAATATCCAGAGCCTGCTCGCCTGTGTCGGGCTGAGAGATGAGGAGACTGTTGATATCAACGCCGAGAGCCTTGGCGTAGGCGGGCTCAAGTGCATGCTCAACGTCAATATAAGCCGCGTCACCGCCCTTTTTCTGCGCGGAGGCGACCACATGGAGCGCGAGCGTAGTTTTACCGCAGGACTCGGGCCCGTAGATCTCGACAATTCTTCCTCTCGGAACACCGCCTATACCAAGCGCCATGTCGAGCGACAGAGAGCCGGTGGAAAGCGCTTCGACGTTCTCCGAGATGTCGTCGCCCAGACGCATGATGGTGCCTCTGCCGTAATCCTTTTCTATCTTTGCAATGGCGGTCTCCAAAGCTTTTTTCTTGTCGCTCACGGCGGGAGCCGCGGCTACGGATTTTTTCTTTTCTGCCATGTTACTGTCTCCTTATCTTTATATGATCCCGACCACAACGCGGTCGATGCCCAGTGTGTCCTTGCGTGTAAAAACAGAGCGGAAGGAAGCGGCCTGAAGCATCTCGGAAACGACCTCGGCCTGCCTCTCTCCGACCTCGAAGAGCAACATACCGTACGGGCGCAGCGTGGTTTTCCAGTGCTTGATGATGGCCTTGTAAAATTTCAGACCGTCCTCGCCGCCGTCCAGAGCCCAGAGCGGCTCATGATCCTTTACCGAGCTGTCCAGAGTGTTTATCTCGGCTGTGGCGATATAGGGGGGATTTGAAATTATCATGTCAAACTGGCCTGTGCTCATGGGGGGAGAGCTGAGAGCGTCGGCCTGCATACACACGGCGCGGGTGGAGAGGCGGTTGAGCGCGATGTTCTTGCGGCAGATCTCAAGCGCGCTGGGGCTGATGTCAACGGCAACAAGCTTCGTCGCCGGAAGCTCCTGTCCCACGGCACAGGTTATACAGCCGCTGCCACAGCAGAGATCCAGCACTCTTGCGTCCATCTTGTGGCCGGTGAGAAGCTCCTTTGCGGTATCGACCAGAACCTCAGTGTCCATGCGCGGGATAAGCACGTCCGGCGTGACGATTATCGGCAGACCGTAAAACTCCCACGAGCCGGTTATGTACGCCACCGGTTCACCTGCGACGCGGCGGGCAATGTATTCGCGAACCCTGTTTTCCACCTCGGGTGTGGTGTAAAGGTTCAGATCACGCATAAGCTCGGCGGAGGACTTACCGGCGGCGTGGGCGACGATGAGCCGCGCTTCCAGATTATACGCCTCAATTCCGCAGTTTCGCAGTGTCGTGCGGGCGGAAAAGTAAATATCGTTATATGTTTTCAAGCGGCGCCACCTCAGCTTCCCCAGGCATCAGAGCCGCTTTCCTCGGGGATGACCAGTTCCATCGCGCGGATGGCGCACTCGATCATGTCGTCGTCGGGTTCGCTCGTGGTGATGCGCTGAAGCCACTTTCCGGGCGCGGAGAGGGCGGCGGAGAGGGCGTTGTCGTGCTTGCCGCACCAGCGATTTATCTCGTAGCTGATGCCGACCACTATCGGCAGGAGCAGCAGATGACAGCCCATGCGGACAAAGGTGTTGTCGGCGCGCACAACGGAGTTTACAAGTATGCTGACGACCACGACCACAAGCAGAAAGCTCGTGCCGCAACGGGGATGGAAGCGCGACTCGGGGCGGACGTTATCGACGGTCAGCTCCTTGCCGTGCTCGTAGCAGAATATGGTCTTGTGCTCCGCGCCGTGATAGGAAAAGAGACGCTTGACATCAGACGAGAGCGTGCACAGCTTCATGTAGCAGAGGAGTATGACGATCCTGACCGCGCCCTCGGAGATGTTGCGGATGAAGTAGTGTCCCGTAAGACCCTTGAACAGTCCCACAACGAACGCGGGCAGGAATATGAACAGGAACAGCGACAGCAGAACACCCATCACCACGGCCACGCCGATGATGATGTCTTTTGCCTTTTCCTCGGAAAAGTGTGCTTCGATCCATTTGTCAAGCTTATCCGGCTCTCCCTGCTCCTCCAGCGGGACAAGATCCGCCGAGAAGGTCAGCGCCTGCATACCCTTGACCATGGAATCAAGGAAGGTGACACAGCCGCGTATGAACGGCACGCCCAAAATGGGATATTTGTCCTTCACGAGCCTGAGCTCGTCCACTTTTTCAACAAGCCCGTCCGCTGTACGGCAGACTATCGCCTGCTTTTTGGGGCCGCGCATGAGTATCCCTTCGATCAGAGCCTGTCCGCCTATGGAGGTGCGGAAATCAGATGATTTGTTTTCTGGCATTGTTTTCTCCCTGCTTTGAGGTGAGCGGCAACAGTACCGTGACCCGGCAGCCGCTTTCCTCGGCATTTTCTATGTTGAGCTGTCCGCCATGGCGGGTAAGTATTTCGTCGCACACGGCAAGACCGATACCGGTGCCGCGGTTTTTCGAGCTGCCCTTGTAGAACTTCTCCTTTACATGGGGAAGCTCACCCTTGGGTATACCGTGACCGTAGTCCCGTATGACGATGTGAACGAACGAGCTGTCGGAGGAGAGAGAAACGTCTATCTTCTTTCCGTCTCCGCCGTGGTTCAGCGCGTTGTCGAGCAGGTTGAGAAACACCTGCTTGAGCCGCTCGGGATCGCCGGGGATAAGCGGTATCTCCGCGCCGGGAGCGGTGTAGTTTATCTCCATGCCCGCCTGCCGCATAAGCTCACCGTAGGTGAAAAGCGCGTCCTCAAGCTCGGCTGCGATATCAATAAGCTCAATGCGCAGATTGAAGCGCCCGTCCTGTATGCGAGTAAACTCCAGAAGCTCCTTGACCATTCCGGTGAGACGTTCGGCCTCCTTGGAGATGATGTGTATGCCACGGAGAGAATCCCCGTCGATGGCGGGGTCGTAGGCGATGGTCTCCGCCCAGCCGGTTATGGCGGTGAGCGGGGTGCGAAGCTCATGCGAGACCTGGGAGATGAAGTCTGTTCTTGACTTTTCGGCAACGGCTACCTTGACGGACATATCGTTTATCTCGTCGGTGAGCCTGCCTATCTCGTTGTCGTATCTTTTTTCTATCTGCGTGCCGTAGCTCCCGGAGGCTATGCGCTTTGCGGCGGAGGTAAGCTCGTCAATCGGGTCGGCCACATATCTGGAAAACCATAAATTCAGCCCGATGACGTACAGGCAGACGATGACTATCATCACCACTGCCCGGATCATATACCCCCGCGTGATGAACCACACTGCCGCAAGCAGGACACACAGCGCGGCCAGACCCGACACGAGGAGCTGTATCCTGAGATTTTTTAGCATTTATCCTTACTTCCTGAAAAATCTTTGTGCCGGATCAATATCCCCACTTGTAGCCGTAGCCCCATACCGTGGTGAGGTATTCGGGCTCTGTGGGGTCGCTCTCTATCTTTATGCGCAGACGGCGGATATTCACGTCAACGGTCTTGAGCTCGCCGCTGAACTCCCCGCCCCAGACGGAGGTAAGGATATCCTCGCGTGACATGGCCTTGCCGGGGTTTTCCATAAAGAGCTTCATGAGCAGATATTCTATCTGGGTGAGCTTGAGACGCTGTCCATCCTTTTCAAGAGTGCGGTTGCGGGTGTTGAGGACAAAGGGACCGCTGACAAGCTCGGCAGAGGTCTTTTCCTCCTCGTCTATACCGAGACGGCGAATGAGCGCGTCCACGCGGGCGGTGAGTTCGGCAGGGGAGAAGGGCTTTGTAACAT
>CAZPLL010000082.1:0-7278 GCA_964587485.1 uncultured Oscillospiraceae bacterium
GATGGTGGTCTTGCCCGCGCCGGTCGCGCCCACGAAGGCGACCTTCTGACCCGGCTCGGCATAAACGGAAACGTCGTTGAGCACCTGCTTGCCCTCAACATACGAGAAGTCCACCTCCGTCATACGCACGTCGCCGCGCAGCTCGGTATAGGTGAGTGTTCCGTCGCCGTGGGGGTGCTTCCACGCCCAGTGGCCGGTGCGGCGGTCGGTCTCGGTAACGGTCCCGTTGGGGGCAACTTCGCAGTTGACGAGAGTGACATAGCCGTCATCCTCCTCGGGCTTCTCATCCACGAGGGAGAAAACACGGTTCGCGCCGGCAGAGGCCATGACGATGGAATTCATCTGCTGGGAGAGATTGTTGACATTGCCGGTGAATTGCTTTGCCATGTTCAGGAACGGCACAAGGATGCTCACGGAAAAGGCCATGCCCGAGAGCGAGAGATTCGGCAGTCCGCTCAGTAGGAACAGGCCGCCCACCAGCGCCAGCAGTACATAGAGGATGTTGCCGATGTTGCCGATGATGGGGCCGAGAACGTTCGCGTAGGCGTGCGCCTTCATGCTGTTATCAAAGAGCTCGTCGTTCACGGCGTCAAAGTCGCGCATACTCTGCTCCTCGTGGCAGAACACCTTGATGACCTTCTGGCCGTTCATCATCTCCTGAACGAAGCCCTCGGTCGCGGCAACGGACTTCTGCTGGAGTATGAAGAATTTGGAGGAGCCGCCCCCGATCTTGCCCGTGACAAATATCATGGCGATTATGCCGATGATGAGGACGAGAGTCATCCACACGCTGAAATACAGCATGATGGAAAACACGACCAGCACCACCGCGCCGGACTGGATGAGCGTGGGGATGGAGCTTGAAACAAGCTGACGGAGGGTGTCGATGTCGTTGGTGTAGTAGGACATGATGTCGCCGTGCTTATGGGTGTCGAAGTAGCGGATGGGGAGATCCTGCATCCCGTTGAACATTTCACGGCGGAGCTTGTCAAGGAAGCCCTGTGTCATGACGGCCATGAGCTGGGTCTGGGTGAGGGTCGAGAGTATCGAGAGCAGATACAGCCCCGCCAGCACAAGGATATACGGCAGTATTTCCGCCTTCGCGGAGAGCCAGTCGCCGGTCTGATACCAGCGCTCGACCGCGGCAAGCACGTTCTGTATGAACAGCGAGGGTATCGAGGATACTATCGCGGAAAACAGTATCAAAAACACCGCCAACGGCGCGAGCCGGGGATAATAGCCGAAGAATTTCTTTATAACACGGCCGAGGGCCGCACCGTCCATCTTCGCCCCGCCTCTGCCGGGAGCGCCCTTATTCGGTCTCGCCATCGCCGTCACCTCCTCTTGTCTGCTGCTCATAGACCTCGCGGTAAATGTCCGAGGTCTCAAGGAGCTCGTTATGTGTGCCCGTCGCCGCGATCGTGCCGTTGTGCATGACGATTATCATGTCGGCATCCTGCACGGAGGCGACGCGCTGGGCGATTATTATTTTAGTCGTGTCGGGAATGAAGGAGCGGAAGCCCTCGCGGATAAGCGCATCGGTGCGGGTGTCCACGGCGCTGGTGGAGTCGTCGAGGATGAGAACCTTCGGCTTCTTCAGCAGTGCGCGTGCGATGCACAGACGCTGCTTCTGGCCGCCGGAAACATTGGTGCCGCCCTGCTCGATGCGGTAATCGTAGCCGCCGGGGAGACTGCCGATAAACTCATCGGCCTGCGCGAGACGGCACGCCTCGGCGCAATCCTCGTCGGTCGCGTCGGGGTTGCCCCAACGGAGATTATCCCTGATCGTGCCGGAGAAGAGCTCGTTTTTCTGCAATACCATGGCCACGGAGCCACGCAGAGTCTCAATGTCATAGTCTCTCACATCGACGCCGCCGACCCGCACACTGCCCTCGGTAACATCGTACAGGCGGGGGATGAGCTGGACAAGCGTGGACTTGCCGGAGCCGGTGCCGCCGAGTATGCCGACGGTCATGCCCGAGTCAATGTGCAGTCCGACATCCCGGAGGGAGGACTTCTTCGCGTTTTTGCTGTATTTGAAGCTCACGCCGTCAAAGTCAACAGAGCCGTCCTTTACCTCAAAAACGGGAGCTTCGGGGTTTGCAAGGGTAGCTTCCTCGCTGAGCACCTCGCAGATACGCTTTGCGGACTCGGCGGACATGGTGAGCATGACATACAGCATGGAGAGCATCATGAGCGACGAGAGTATCTGCACGCCGTAGGTGAGCATGGCGGAGATCTGTCCCACGTCGATGACGGTGCCGCGGCTCTCGACTATGATCTTCGAGCCGACGGTGAGAATAAATATCATATTGAAGTTCATGCATATCTGCATGAGGGGGCTGTTGAGCGCGACGATACGCTCGGCATGGGTGAAGTCGGCGCGGATGTTGTCGGAAGCGCGAGAGAATTTCTCCTTCTCGTACTCCTCGCGGGAGAAGCCCTTGACAACGCGCATACCGCGGACATTTTCCTCGATGGATTCGTTGAGCTTGTCGTATTTCCGGAATACGGCGCGGAAGGCGGGCATGGCCTTTTTCGCGACCATGAGCAGGCCGAACACCAGCACTGGTATCACGACCACGAAGGTCATCGCAAGCTTACCGCCCATTATCGCCGCCATAGTGACGGAAAATATGAACATCAGCGGCGAGCGCACTGCCATGCGTATGAGCATCATGAACGCGAACTGCACGTTGCTGACGTCCGTGGTCATTCGCGTGACTAGGGAGGCATTGGAGAATTTGTCGATATTCTCGAACGAGAAGCCCTGTATCTTCTCATATACGTCGTGGCGCAGGTTGCGCGCAAAGCCCGATGAGGCCTTCGCACAGGTGAAGCCCGCTCCGCCGCCGCAGGCGAGCGACAGCATCGCCATAAGCACCAGCACAAGCCCCGTCCGTGCCACGTCCGCCATTTGAGCGCCGGCCTTGATGGAGTTGACGAGCTCCGCGGTGATGAATGGTATCAGCACCTCAAGCAGGACCTCGCCGGTTATCAGCACAAGCGTAAGTATCGCGGGCTTTTTGAATTCCCTTACGCTTGCGTAAAGCTTTTTGATCATTCGTTATCCCTTCCTTTCGCGCAGGAGTTTTCCAGCATGATGTCGGTGAGTCGCGTGAGCTCACATATATCCTCCGCGCTCATCCCCGCGGTCAGCGTGGCGAATACTCTCTCCTCAGTCGATTTCATCTCGTCGAGGAGCGCAATGCCCTTGTCCGTGGTGCTGATGAGCTTGCACCGCCTGTCGCTCTCACCGACGCGGCAGAGAATAAAGCCCTTTTTTTCAAGGCGTTTGAGTATCTCCGTCATTGTCGGATGAGTGACGTGGGAGACCTTTTCAAGGTCGCGCTGCGTGATGTCCGCGCAGCCCTCGCGCTCCAGCCTGCCGAGTCGCCCCAGAACGCAAAACTGCACCCCGGTCAGCTCTTTTTCCCTCAGCAGTGCGTCAAGCTGGTGCTTGAAGCTCCGGTCGATGATCGAAAAGCGCATCCCAAGGGGTATATCATGTTCCATCATCTCACCTCAATTAAGTCGTGTACGACGTATTTTATACGCTTCGATTTTTAATGTCAAGGGTATTTTACGCAAGTTCACAGACAGTACACATATGCCCGGCGACGGACGGGGAAATAAACATCGCGCACTCACACTGTTCTGCTGAGGTTTTAGAATACCTGGCGCTCCCTTTGGGAGAGCCGGCGCGCCGCAGGCGTTTCAGTCAGGCTGAATGGCAAGGTCAGTCTATTCACATGCACTGCGATAATTTTCCCATTGCCTTTTGACAGTTGTAAATTTCCCTCTCAGACGTCTTTGCCACCCTCCGAAATAGCCGATTTTTTCAATTATACGAAGTACACTTCATTGACAGACAGGCACGCTTCGACTGTGCCGCGGGAAAAAGCCCCGATAAAACGACCGACCCCCGGTGCGGCTTCATGCGAAGCGCACCGGGGTGACTGTATTCTTTATCCGGGCATCGGTGAAATCAGCCGAGCTGACGGAATATCATAATGGCCGCGCCGAGCACCACAAGGACAACGCCGGTCGCGCGGTTGAGGGTTTTGGGCTGAGCCTTGTTCGCGAACACGGCGGCGATACGCGCCCACACGAACGTGAACACCACGCACAGCACCCAGAGCAGAAGATCCGGCGCGCCGCCTATGGCGAAGTGCGAGAGCGAGCCCGTCAGCGCGGTAAAGGTCATGATGAACACGCTCGTGCCGACGGCGGTCTTGAGCTCGTAGCCCATGACGCTCGTGAGGATAAGGAGCATCATCATGCCGCCGCCCGCGCCGATAAAGCCGCAGATGAAGCCGATCACCACGCCGCAGAGGATGGACTGGATCGCGCGCCTTTTCGCGGAGACCTGTGCCATCGTCTCCTTCGTGGTCATGACGGGGCGCACGATGAACTTGATGCCCAGCAGGAACGTCATAAACACGGAGAAGCTCCCCATCGTGGTCGAGGGGACAAGGCTTGCGATATAGCTCCCGACGACGGTGAATACCAGGACGCTGGCCATCATGATAAGGCCGTTTTTGATATCGAGATTTTTATTTTTATGGTAGGTATAGGCCGAGACCGCGCTGGCCAGAACGTCCGACGAGAGCGCAATGCCCACCGCCATATAGGCGTCCGTACCCAAAAAGGTTATGAGCATGGGGCTTATGACTGCCGCCGCGCTCATCCCCGCAAAGCCCGTGCCGAGCCCCGCGCCCATGCCCGCGAAAAAGGTGACGATTATCACCGTGAGAAGCTTCATATTTTTTCCTCCGATCCGAGTATCTCATCCAGGTTGTTCTCAATAATGCTCATTGCCGCCGAAAACGCACCGCGGGCGTCGCTGTCCATGCCCGCAAACAGCCTGTCGGCAAAGGCCTTTTGTATTCTGCGCCCCTTGTCGATGATGGGCAGAGCCTTTTCGGTACAGCGAAGCTCGATCTTGCGGCGGTCGTCCCTTGCGGCGTGCCGCGTAAGATAGCCATCGCGCACCAGCCGCTCCACGTTCACGGAGACGAGATTTGCCTTGATATTCCGTAGCTCCACGATATCGCTGGCCGTGTTGTGCCCGGGGTTGTTGCCCAGAAACATCAGGATATCGAACGACGTCTGCGGCAGACCTAACTCACGGCAGAAGGGCCTGCACGCCGCGTTGTACGCCGTAAGAAATTTTCTGGTCGTTGTGGCGATCACATTCACACTATCACTTCTTTCAAAAATGAAAAGTTCGTTTTTGAAGCATTATAGCACCGGGCACCCACGCTGTCAATGCCGGGCTTGAAGCCCCTGCTTTCATATTATAATACCCCCGGGGGGAGCGGACGAACGCACGGCACGGCCATGCGCCAAGTTGTTGCAAAGATAACGAAAAGTTTTCAAAATCGGGATTGTTTGCCCGGGATATGTATGTTATAATCTGTTAGAAAACGCAAATAACATACTTATCAAGGAGGAAATACCATGGCCAGAGATTATCCCAAGGAATTTGAGCCGATCGTCGCCAAGGCAAAGTCGCTGGGCAAGCCCATGCGCGTCGCCGTCGCGGCTGCCAATTCCGAAAATATACTTCGCGGAGTTTTCGCGGCGGAGGATGACGGCTTCGTTCAGCCCATTCTCGTCGGCAACGAGGACAAGATCCGTGCCGTTGCGGAAGCCATCGGCGAGGGCGGGCGCAAGCTCGATATCCACGGCGTGTTCGGCGGCGACAACCCCGTTCAGTACGCTATCGAGATGATAAACGCGGGCGACGCGGACACTCTCATGCGCGGCAACTGCCAGACCAGAGACTATCTTCTCCCCGTGCTCAACAAGGCAAACCACCTCATCGAGGATGATACGCTCGTCACCCACGTCGTGTTCCTGAAGGTACCCGGCTATGAAAAGATACTGGCGGTCTCGGATGTTACGCTTCTCATAAACCCCGACCTTGCCGAGCGCAAGCAGGTACTGCTGAACATGGTCGACGCGATGAAGGTGCTGGATATCGAGCACCCCAATATCGCGCTCCTTACGATGGTGGAGAAGCCCTGCTTCCATATGCGCGACACCGTCGAGGCGCAGACCCTCGTCGCAAAGCATAAGAAGTACCCCATCGCCGACTGCAACATTGCCGGTCCCATCTCCTACGACCTCATCATGAGCAAGGAAGCGGCACGGCTCAAGGAGTTTGACTGCCCCTACTGCGGCGAGTTCGACGGTATCGTTGTCCCGAATCTCATGGCGGGCAACCTGCTGATAAAGGTGCTGATGAATAACGCGGGCGCGGTGGGCTTCGGCCTCCTCACCGGTGCGAAGATCCCCATCGCCATCAGCGGCAGAAGCGACGCTCCCGAACAGACCTACCTCTCTCTCGCTGCCTGCGCCGCGAAGATGGTAAAGTAATATCCGATGCTATGAAAACAGGCGGCCTGCCACAGCAGGCCGCCGCAGACCGTAGCCAAGAAACCAGCGGTACGAAAGAGTGTCCTGGATCCGCTGGTACGTTTGCCTCAGCGAGGGTATGCCGAACAGGTGCTGAATCAGCACCATCTTGATCAGCACAACAGGATCTGTGCCGGGGCGTCCGTTGTCGTGGCAATAATATGGCTCTAATCTCTCATACAGCCATTCGTAGTCCATGACTTTTTCAATCTTTCGAAGCAAGTGATCTTCGGGCACCAAGGCGTCCAAATCCGTTATGACCGGCTCTCTCCGCGCGTCTTTTCTCCATCGCTCCATATATACACCCCCGTTTCTTTTATTATACCAGAAACACGCGCGTTTTGAAAGTTCTTTGACAGGCTGAGACGTGCCACCGGCACGTCATTCACTCCCGCTCCCTTCGAGTCCCGCGGGAAGAGATATGCAAAAAACAAGCCACGTCAACGACGCGGCTTGTCTTTTTGGTGACCCGTACGGGACTCGAACCCATGTTACCGCCGTGAAAGGGCGGTGTCTTAACCACTTGACCAACGGGCCATATAAAAGGCGCAGTGCTTATTGACGCTGCGCCAAAGTTTTGGTAGCGGCACCTGGATTCGAACCGGGGACACTTCGGGTATGAACCGAATGCTCTGGCCAACTGAGCTATGCCGCCATATACTGCCTGAACAGCAATAGGAATTTTAGCAGAGAAAGCCGCTGTTGTCAACAGAAAAAATGAAAAAATCGCGGAATTTTTTCAGAATCAAAAAAGTTGTGCTTGCAATCCGTAAAATGATGTGCTATCATTAACGGGCTATGGAGGGTTAGCTCAGCTGGTTAGAGCGTCCGCCTCACACGCGGAAGGTCGACGGT
>CAZPLL010000083.1:0-7061 GCA_964587485.1 uncultured Oscillospiraceae bacterium
CTTTTTTGCGCCCTTTTTCGGAATGGTGCTTAAATCACAGTGTTTCAACCTTAAACCTCCTGTCTTTCCTTTTGTGGTTGCCAGACCTTTTTCAGTTTAACACAGGAGGTTTTATCTTCCTTATACTAAAGTTTTTTTGCCTACCCCCAGTTGAACTGGGGGTTTATTATCGCCTTTTCGGCTACAATCAAGCACTCTGCGACGATGATGAGGTTCGCAGAGTGCTTTTATTATCCGTTTATTGCCTGTGTTATTTCGACTTCGGTCGCGTCTGTCGTCCACTTGCCGAACACCCGGGATTCCTTGGAGAGCAGGTATCCGAAGTCTCTATACCCCAGCTTTTTCAGCAACGCCATGCTCGGCTCGTTCTGCGGATCGGTAAAGCTGACGAAATCCCACTCCGGATAGCTGTTGTGAAGGAGGTCTGTAAGAGCGCTCAGCGCTTCAAAGGCATAACCCCTGCGGTGATGCTTATAGTGAAAGGTATAACCGATGGAGATCGTCCCCGCCTCCGGCATAACAACGATCTCTCCAACCATTTCATCCGTGTGCTTTAACGCGACCGCCACCATAAACGGCGCGTCAACGGAGACGGTATCGTTCCTCCGTCGCTCTATCAGGTCGCAAATACCCTCGTAGTCCTTTGTCTGGCCGCGCTGATATCTGGCGCATATTTCATTGTTGCGGTAATCAAACATAACAGCGGCATCATTGGCCGCAAGATTTCGGATTACAAGTCTGTCCGTCTCAATGTGGATCATTTTATCCCGCTCCCGATCGGTCGTCCCGACACTTCTGAATGTATGCACATCATAGCACGACGTGGCGCTGTTTTCAACCGTTTTCCGTGTCGGGGAGGATTTTTCCGTCCCGCCGCTTCAAAGTCCCAAATATGGTACACAGCCTGCGTTATTATATGGTCACAGACATAAAAGACAGTCCGCACTGTCCGGGGGAGGCAGACATTCCCGGGCAGCTCGGTATACGTCGGCAATACTTTGAAGCTACATGAAAGGATATTAACGCTATGACTTACAAAATAGGTTTTCTGGCAGATCACGAAAGCGGCAGTGAACAGCTTGCTCCCCCTACTCAGTCTGCACCGTCCGAGCCGCGCAGGTCACTGGTAAGCATCTACTTTCCCCAGCGCAGTATGAATCTCACATACTATAACGACAAATTCGATCTGCACGTCGGGGATCTCGTATATGTTGACGGCAAGCTTGAGGGTATGCGCGGAAGAGTGACCGAGGTCAATTATACCTTCAAAATAAAGCTTTCGGATTATAAGCGCGTTATTGCTCTTGTCGATACCGAGGTACACGGCAAGTTTCTGTCCGTCGGGTCTTATTTTGTGACGTTCGACCCGGGCGCACTTGCGAAGGATAAGGTACGCCTCTGGTACCTGAGCCCGGATAGTGCCGACGCGGAATATGTCAGCAGCAGTGACGAGAACAGCTACTTTTTCCTCAACAGTCTTGATGATAACGATACCTTTCCCGTTCTCAAAAAGCTGGGTATCTCTCGGGCCGCCGCGGATCGCGGATATGACTACTATATTGAGGATCGTGTACGTTATATCTGTCTGGAGCACGGTCGCGGTTATGCCATCGTCCAGGGCAGTAAGCCGTATGAGGTGGAGTTTTCCTATGACTGCAACTGGAACATAAGCGCCCTCACCTGCTCATGCTACTGCAACGGAGGCTGTAAGCATGAATTTGCGGCAATGCTTCAGCTATGTCGCACCTTACGCGACTTAGCGTCCGAGCTTCCGTGTAAGGACGAGCTTCTCGAACACTTCGCCGCGATAGTCAACACCGACCTTTTCGACAACTCGATCGTCGGAAAGGACAGCAGTCACTTCACGCTCTGAGCGTCATAGATTTTTTTCATGACCTTCATATACTAATTTGCATACTAATTCGGCAAATATCTTTGCGTTTCTCTTTGCATACGGCGGGCTCCTGTGCTATAATCTCTCTGGCGCAGATATGTCCGCAACGGCATATCCGCGCACTTATTCCGTTTACTACTTCGCCCTGAAAGGAAAAAGAGAGATGTATAAGTTCGATACTCAGGTACAGCACCTCAAGTATAAGGTTCTGCGCACCGTTGCCCGCCACGCATGGAACGGCGATTTTTACAAGTCCGCGCTTGATATCCCCAAGGAGATAATCCCCGGTAAAATTCCGACCAAGCGCTGCTGTGTATACAAGGAGCGCGCCATACTGGCCGAGCGCGTCAAGCTGGCGGCCGGAGGCGACCGCAGTGACCCGAACGTGATCCAGGCTATTGACATTGCCTGTGACGACTGTCCCACAGAGGGCTATACCGTAACGGAGGTGTGCAGAGGATGCCTTGCGCACCGGTGTGAGGATGCCTGTCCCCGTGGGGCAATAACTCACGACGAAAACCATCACGCGCACATCGACAAAAGCAAATGCATCAACTGCGGCAAATGCGCAAAGGTCTGCCCCTACGGCGCGATAATCAACCGTGAGCGCCCCTGTAAGATGGCCTGCAAGGTCGGTGCGATACAGATGAACGAGGACGGCACCGTCAGAATTGACGACTCCCGTTGCACCTCCTGCGGCGCGTGCGTCTACCGCTGCCCGTTCGGCGCCGTATCTGACAAGTCCTTCATACTCGATGTAATAAATCTGTTGAAATCCGACTACCATGTATATGCTCTGCCCGCGCCGAGCATCGCCGGACAGTTCACCTACGCAAAGCCCGGTCAGGTCATGGCCGGTATCAAGCAGCTTGGCTTCTACAAGGTCGTTGAGGTCGCGCTGGGCGCGGATATCGTGGCCGCGTCCGAGGGTGCGGAGCTTGCGGAAAAAGGCTTTCTGACCAGTTCCTGCTGCCCCGCATTCGTTTCCTATGTGAAGAATGAGTTCCCGTCCCTTACCGCAAATATCTCAAGTAACCCCTCCCCCATGGTCGCCATATCCAAATTCATCAAGGAGAAGGACCCCGAGGCAAAGACCGTCTTTATCGGGCCGTGCATCGCGAAAAAGAGAGAGGCTCTGTTGCCCGGCGCAAGAGAATACGTTGACTGCGTAATGACGTTTGAGGAGCTTCAGGCTCTGTTCGACAGCAGAGATATCGACATTACAACACTCCCCAACGACGAGCTCGGCGACGCATCCGGCTTTGGCCGCGCATTCGCACGGAGCGGCGGTCTTGCGGAAGCGGCGGCCGAGGCTATTGCCGAGCAGAAGCTCGACTTTGAGGCGAAGCCCATAGTATGCAGTGGCTTTGACGAATGTCGTCTCGCACTGCTCAAGGCGTCCAAGGGCAAGCTTGACTTCAATTTCATTGAAGGGATGGCATGTGTTGGTGGATGTGTGAACGGTGCAGGCTGTCTCACGCACAATCCCAACGGTCAGGCGCTTGTCAACGCCCATGGTAAGCAGGCTCAGCACCGGACTATTTCGGAGGCATTAGAGAATGCAGAAAGTGTGGTAAGTGAAGAAAATGAATAAATCAAGCAGTAATATTCAGCGTATTTGCAGGTCAGCGCTCCTGCTCGCGGTGCTCGTCACCGTGCAGTA
This sequence comes from uncultured Oscillospiraceae bacterium, assembly GCA_964587485.1. Classification (GTDB taxonomy): domain Bacteria; phylum Bacillota; class Clostridia; order Oscillospirales; family Oscillospiraceae; genus Limivicinus. The sequence continues at coordinate 3,558 of CAZPLL010000083.1, forward strand.
TGTCACAAAGCCCTTCGGTCAGATCATCACAGGCTCGTGCGTCAACACCGTGCTTGCGCTCTCGGCCATTATGTTCGGCGGATGGGTAGCCGTCCCAGTGGCTATCATCTCTCCGTTCGTCGCCTTCCTTCTCGGAATAGGCCCCGCTATTTTGCTCATCGTCCCGCTTATAGCGCTGGGAAATCTCTGTCAGGTTCTCGTCTGCTCCTTACTTGTGAAACGGCTCGGGAAGAGTCTCGTTCAAAAGGAACTGAGCATTGCGGCAGCGGCCGTCGTAAAGTTCGTCGTGCTCTATATCGGAGTGGTCAAGCTCATGGTTCCCGTGCTTGCGAACATGGGCATTAAGAACCCCGCACTGTCCGTCATGTTCTCGTGGCCTCAGCTCGTCACGGCGCTGATCGGCGGAACTCTCGCCGTCATTATATCGGAGCTTTTGAAAAAGGCTATTAAAAACTGATCGTCAGAACACGCAAATCCATACGATACAAAAAGCCAAGTCGTTTGACTTGGCTTTTTATGTTACCAGCGTTTCAATACCTGTATCGCTTTCTCAGCGCCACTAAGAACGCCATACCCAAAATAAGTGCCAGAAGCTCCGCGACAACTATTGACAGCCAGATGCCGTCAAGCCCCCAGATGAGTGGGAGCACAAGCACCGCCGCCACCTGAAACACAAGTGTTCTCAAAAACGATATGATGGCGGACACCACGCCGTTATTAAGCGCGGTAAAGAACGAGGAACTCCAAATGGCATATCCTGAAAAAAGGAATGAGAAGGAGTATATGCAGAAGGCTCTGACGGTCATGCTCAAAAGCGCCTCGTCATAGCTTGCGAAAATCAGCGAAAGCGGACGCGCAAGGAGCTCAGAGAACGCCAGCATGATAACCGAGGATATGCCGATTATAACAAGGCTTTTCTTTCTGAGGCTCTGAAGCTCCTCGTAATTCTCCGCCCCGTAGTGGTAGCTGACAACGGGCGCGGTGCCCATTGAATAGCCGATGAATATTGCAAGGAAGATCATATTGACGTACATCAGCACGCCGTATGCGGCTACGCCGTCCTCGCCGGCATACTTCAAAAGCTGTACATTGTAAAGCATGCCCACTACGGACATCGCGATGTTGGAGAGGAACTCGGAGGAGCCGTTGACGCAGGCATCCACAAGAGTGCGTGTATGGAACTCGGGAAGCCTCAGTCTGAGCGGCGTGGGATTTTCCCTTGCAAAATAAAATACAGGAACGATACCGCCGATGCATTGGCTTATCGCAGTCGCCGCCGCGGCGCCGGCAACTCCCATGGGTATAACCGCTATCAGCAATGCATCAAGAACCATGTTGGCAACACCGGCGTAAACAGTCACCTTTAAGCCCAGGTCGGGCTTTTCCGCGGTTATGAAAAAGCTTTGGAAGGCATATTGCAACGTCAGCGCGGGCAGGGCACACAGCACGATCCTGCCGTATAAAACGCAGATGTCGAGCATTTCTCCCTCGGCACCCAGCAACGCCACGGCAGGCCGAATGAACACGAAGCCGAGCACCGCGAGGATAAGGCCGAGCACCGCGCAAGCGCAGACAAACATGGAAAACTGATTTTCGGCTTCCTCAGGCTTGCCCTCGCCCATGCTTTTGGCAACGATGGCACTGCCGCCGGTACCGAACATGAAGCCCACCGCGCCGAGTATCATCAGCACGGGCATCACAAAATTCACGGCGGTAAAGGCCGTTTTGCCCACAAAGTTTGATACGAACAGACCGTCTACCACGCCGTAGATGGATGTGAAAACCATCATTATGATAGACGGAAAAGTAAATTTCAGCAGTTTTTTATAGTTGAAATGTTCCGAAAGTTGAATTCCCATTTTAAGCCCTTTCAAACCACCTTACGGCATACTCTCCGATAAGCGTGGCCAAATCTTTGATTTTCCAGTTTGTTGTGTTTACAAGGAGGTCGTACTGCTCTTTTTCTCCCCAGCTATCGCCGCCCATGAAGCTTCGCGTCGCTTTTCTGTCTGCATCAATCTGGTGTAGCTTTTTGAGCATTTCTTTTTCCGTCAGTGCCTCCGACGACTCTGCGCGCTCCATGCATCTTTGAAGCTTTGCATCCGTGTCCGCATACACAAATATTCGCATTGGATGTTCATTCGCAAGGATCAGGTCGGCATTACGCCCGATGATGATGCAATCTCTGCCCTTTTCCGCAATGCGGCGGATAACTCCTGTTTGCTCGGCAAGCAGCTTAGCCGAGACGGATTGTACATAGGGCATAGTTGAAATAGTATTGCGGAATGTCAACGGTCTGATCTGGCCGACCCTGTCCAGAATATTCTCCACATACCCTGCGTCGAGCTCATGGTTGCGGGCAATATCCAGAATGATTTCCTTGTCATAGTAATCGAAGCCGAGCACATCTGCCATGCGCTTGCCCAGTTCGCGTCCGCCGCTGCCGAATTCACGGCTTATCGTAATTATTCTCATCGCAAATCTCCTTGTATTATCAGAGTTTTTCCAGCTTTTCCCGGAGTGCGTTCACATATCTCCCCATCAGCGTCAGATAAGTCTCCACCTCGTCCGGGCTCCACTCCGCGAATATCTCATTTTCCGCCCGGTAAAGCGGTTCGATCCTTTCTCTGGCGAAGCGAATCCCCTCTTCCGTCAGGCACACTATCGTGTTACGTCCCTGCCCCTTTTCAAGATAGGCCATTCCCTCATTCTCCATGCGCCGTATCGCAGAATTGATGGTCTGTCTGCTGATTCCAGACTGCTTATAAAGCTCGCTTTGCAGACAACGGTAATTCTCTGCACAGAGCACATACAGAATACAATGCACACTGTCGGAGACGCCCGCCTTGAAAGCGGCCTCGTGGTAAAGCTCGTTTATTTCATATGTCATATAATTAAATTTTCTCAGATCATCCTGTGTGTGTCGCACATCGTACCCCCTCTGTCCGAAATCGGACAACCCGTAATATATCCGATTTCGGACATATTGTCAAGGTAATAAATTCTTGTTTACAAAAAGTTAAGGTGACGAAGCTTTATAACCTAAAACTGTAACGGCGTTCCGCAATCCGGGAGTATTAAAGGCGGTGCCTTTTTCGGCCCCGCCCTTTTGTTATTACTTATTATTGCTTCTTTTTACCGCCTTGAGTTCAATATAGCCGCGTGTGCCCCGGGGTTCAAGCTGAATACGGGGGTTACTGTCATCCCACGCATAGCCGATAACGCCGGGGTCATAACCGTTCATTGCCTGCTGTACGGCGGAGATTGCTTCGCAGTAATCCTCCTCGGCAAATGGCTCGCCCTGAAACATCAGGTAATCCGCCTCGGGAAGCGCGATCACATCGAAGCCCTCCGGCACGGGGCCGCTGTAGTCCCCGGCTACCTCGACACCCTGCACATAGGTGGAGGTGTTCGGCTTTTTGAACCGCTCCGGCAACCACAGGCAGACTGGCTCGCCGCAGAGGGAATCCATGCTGAGAAGTGTCCCCCACACGTCACAGCCCA
>CAZPLL010000084.1:0-7000 GCA_964587485.1 uncultured Oscillospiraceae bacterium
AGTGGGTTTTATGCGGTTTCCCCACATATCTTAAACCGTAACTATATTATACGAGCGAGAAATAACATGAATATTCCTTACATCTCAGCGGAGGAAGTGTATAAAAGCTTTTCCATGGAGGATGCAATTGCCTGCACGGAAAACGTCTATAAGCAGAAAAGCGAGGGGAAGACGGTGGTCTGGCCTACGGTCTTTTATGAGTTTGACCCGGGCCACGCGGATATGGATATCAAGTCGGGATATCTCCCCGAAATGCGGATATTCGGCCACAAGACCGTCGCGTTTATGGAAAACAATATCGGCAGGGGAATGCCGGATCTGGTAGGGCTTATCGTCGTGTTCAGTTCAGAGACGGGCATGCCCGTCGGTCTTGTTGACGGGGCCTCCGTTACGGGTATGCGCACGGGCGCCGCCGGTGCGATAGGTGCAAAATATCTCGCAAGGGGTGACTCTCGCAATGCTCTTATCGTAGGAACCGGGAATCAGGCGAGGTTCCAGATCGCCGCACTGCTCAAGGCTTTCCCCGCACTGAAAAAAATCAGGATCGCCAATCCCCGCCACGCCGAGCGCGCGACTGCGTTCGCGTCCGGGATAGGCGGGGTACTTGAGAACGACTTTGCGCTTGATGCTTCCGCGGTTTCCTTTGAAGCCGTCGCGAACCTGAGGGAAGCCGTTTCCGACAGCGATATCATAATAACCGTCACCCCGTCCCGCACACCGCTCATCATGAAGGAATGGGTAAAGCCGGGCACACACTTTTCCTGCATCGGGGCGGATATGGAGGGCAAGGAGGAGCTCGACCCGGAGATATTTGAAAACGCCGTGGTGTTTACGGACGACCTCTTTCACTGCATGAAGGCCGGAGAGATCGAAATACCGCTCAAGCTGGGCAAGCTTACCGAGGAACGTATTTCCGGCGAGATAGGCAGCCTTATTCTCGGAAAGACTCCCGGACGCAAAAATGCTTCCGACATTACCGTGTTCGACGCTACCGGAATGGCGCTTTTAGACCTCGCCGCGGCAGAGTGCCTGTTGAAGAAAACGCAGGCATAACCGAAAGCATATTTACTCTGACGGACACACAGTCCCGGACAATGAACTGTCCGGGGCTGTGTGAACAGACTGTCGAAAAACTATAAACAAATCCTACGCGATAGAGAAGCGGGGGAGCGCGAGGGGGCAAGACCCGCCTCGCAATACAATAACCTGCCGTCAAAAGGCTTGATTTATCAAGACTTTTGAGCGAAGCAGCATTTTGAAATGTCAAAATGCGCGGCAGGAGAAGCGCAGTCAAAAAAGTTCGAAGGAACTTTTTTGACAAGCTGACACACAGTCCCGGACAATGAACTGTCCGGGGCTGATTCAGATTACAGCTTGTGTTTATCTTTTGGTTTACATAACAACGCAATAACCAGCGCGAAAAAAACAGCCGCGCAGATACCGCCCGCGGCAGAGCTGAACCCGCCGGTAAATGCGCCGATGAGCCCCTTTTCCGCGACAGCCTCCCTGACGCCCTTCGCCAGCAGATTTCCGAAGCCCGTCAGCGGAACGGTCGCGCCCGCACCCGCCCAGTCGGCGAGGGGCTGATAAACCCCGACCGCGCCGAGTATCACACCGGCGACGACATAGCTTGTCAGAATACGCGCCGGTGTCAGCTTCGTGTAGTCGATAAGAAGCTGGCCGATCACGCACAAAAGTCCGCCTATGATAAACGCCTTAATATATTCGTATAAGATATCCAAGTCAGTTCCTCCCGGGATTTTCTATTGCGACGGCGTGGCATATGCCGGGTATGGTACTGCCCTGCTGCGCCGAGAGCGGGGACATAAGCGCGCCCGTCGCGGCAAAGAGCACACGGTTCCATACTCCGCGCCGCATGGCGGGGATGATATGGCCGCAAAGAACGCTTGCACTGCACCCACAGCCGGAGCCGCCGGAGTTTACGCCCTGAGTTTTCAGGTCAAACATAAGAACACCGCAGTCCATGTAGCGTATTCCCGGATCAAAGCCGTCATCATGAAAGAGCGCCTGTAAAATATCGTGCCCGATCGCGCCGAGGTCACCGGTAAAAACTGCGTCATAGCAATTGAAATCGCGTCCCGTTTCGCGAAAGTGCGCCGTGATGGTGTCGTATGCGGCGGGCGCCATGGCGCTGCCCATGGAGTTCGCGTCGGTGATGCCCGCGTCAACGATCTTGCCGGCCGTCACATGAGTTATGACCGGCCCCTGCCCACTGCCGAGAACGGCAGAGCCCGCGCCCGTGACCGTCCACTGCGAGGTCGGGGTACGCACACCGCCGTATTCGAGAGGGAAGCGATACTGCCGCTCGGCGGAACAGAAGTGAGAGCCGGTGACGGCGCACACTGTCTCCGCCGCGCCGCTGTCGATGAGGAGCGAGCCGAGACAGAGCGACTCCGCCATTGTGGAGCACGCACCATACAGCCCGAAGTAGGGAATGTCGCTGTCCTTCATGGCAAACGCGGAGCTTACACACTGATTGAGCAGGTCGCCTGAAAGCACATAGTCAATGGCATCCGGACTTTTCGCGGCCTTGTCGCAGGCTGTGCGAAAGCACTGCAACAGCATATGACTCTCTCCCTTTTCCCAACTGCTCTCTCCGAAATACGAATCCTCGGAAATATAGTCAAAGCATTCCTTCAACGGCCCCTCGCCCTCTTTTTTACCGACCACCGCGGCGGTGCCGATAAACGCGGGCGGAAATGTGAGCTTTACTGTCTGTCTGCCGAGCCTGACCGCCATATTTAATACCTCCGCAATCATATTATATCTGATGTTATTCTGCCCCGGTAATTAAAAAAATATCAAAAAAAGTACAGTGCCCTGATCAGACACTGTACTTTTATGTTAACTAAATTATATCAACTTATCTTCAACTCTTCCCAAAGCGTATTCAGATAGCTCAGCATCTCGTTGTCGAGATTGCGGAAAGCGTTTTTATTATACTGCTCACTGAAATCGCCGAGCTCGGGGTAGAGAATGGATATGGCGTACTCGCCGAGATCCTCGATATAGCCCTCGTCATTATAAACGACAGAGTTCGGGGAGGCGTAGTAGATGTATTCGGCGTTTGCGATGGCGGGTTCGGCGGAGAGCATATAATTGATGAATATCTCCGCCAGCTCTTTGTTCTGACAACACGAGGGGATACACATCGCGTCGATAAAGAAGTTGGTCGGGTCGGGGTAGTAGAAGCGCAGGTCAACGCTGTCGGCGGCGGAGTCGAGCATGGTGAAATAGTCACCGGCGTAGTAGGCGGCGATGGCGGCCTCGCCGGACTCCATCATATTATATACCTCGTCCATAACATAGCTCTTGACAAGAGGAGCCTGGGTCTTGAGTTCGTTAAGGGCTATGTCCCAGAGAGCGTGATCCGTGTTATTGACATTCAGACCGAGCTTGTACTGCGCTGTGGAGAAGGCGTCGCGGGAGTTGTTGAATTGCAGGATGTTCCCGCTGTATTTTTCGTTCCACATGAGGTCCCACGTTCCGACGTCCGCTTCGTCCACTACATTGGCGTTGTAGATTATGCCGACTATGCCGTAGCTGTAGGGGACGGTATAGGCATCCTCCGGGTCGTAGTACAGACCGCGGAAGCTCTCGTCGATGTAGCTGTAGTTGGGGATGTTTTCAAAGTCCAGCGGCAGGAGCATATTCTCGTCTCTCATACGGGCGATCATGTAGTCGGAGGGAATTACTACGTCAAAGCTGACTGCGCCGGAGGAGAGCTTTGCGTACATATCCTCGTTGCTTGCGTAGGTGCTGTAATTTACCTTGACCTTTGTACCGTAGGTTTTGTAGTACCATTCCTCAAAAGCCTTGATGGTGTCGAGAGAATCGTCCGAGCCGTCGGAGATATACTCTCCCCAGTTGTATACGTTCAGTACCTGTGCCGAGCCGCCGGAGGCAAGCACCGCGACGACGGACACCACCAGCGCAACGGAGATAACGGTTGCGACAATGCGTCTTGCAGGTGAGTGCTCGCGCTCCCTGCGGCGCTTTTTCGTGCTCTCGGGCTTGTCACCGCTGTCAACGAGGTTGGAGAGAATGAGCAGGGCGAGTATGGTGAAGAAAATTATCGTCGCAAGGGCGTACATTTTCGGCGTGACGGTTTTCTTCGTCATGTTGTAAATGCGTATGGGGAGGGTCTGGAATCCGTTTCCGGAGGTAAAATAGCTGATAACAAAGTCATCGAGGGACAGTGTGAACGCCATGATAAATCCGGTAATGATGCCCGGCATTATCTCGGGGATCTCGACCTTTATAAACGCACGAAAGGGTGTACAGCCCAGATCCATCGCGGCCTCGGGCAGGGATTTGTCCATCTGCTGGAGCTTTGGCAGAACCTGAAGAATAACATACGGCAGACAGAACGTAACATGAGCGATGAGCATTGTCCAGAAGCTCAGACTTGTTGCCGCGCCGAAGAGACGTCCGACGAAAACGAACATCAGCATCAGCGAAATACCTGTGATGATATCGGGGTTTATCATCGGGATGTTGGTAACGGTGTCCATCGTGGCTCTGAGATATTTGTTGCGCAGTCTGTTGATACCCACGGCGGCGGCTGTGCCCATGACGGTGGAGATGGCAGAGGCGCTCAGCGCGAGGATAAGAGTGTTTCGCACTGCGCCCAACGTCTCGGAATCCTTGAAAAGCTCCCTGTACCAGCCCAGAGAGAAGCCGGACATGACGGAAAGACTCTTCGCCTCGTTGAACGAGAACACAAGGAGAATGAGGATCGGCGCGAAAAGAAACAGCATTATAATGGCGGTATAGACCTTGGAGATAGGCTTCATATCATATTACCTCCCGTCATACAGCGGTGCGGCGGTTTGCGGCGCTCTGGAGAAACGCCATGCAGACCAGCAGAATTATCATAAGTATGAACGCTATTGCGGCGGCAAAGTGGAGGTTGTTGGCCACATACTGTCCCTCAATGGCGTCGCCGATGAGGTAGAACTTGCCGTTGCCGAGCTTTTGAGAAATATAGAACGTGCTGATGGAGGGGATGAGAACCATGTTTATCCCGGAGATAACTCCCGGCAGGCTCAGGGGGAATATCACGCGGTGGAGCACACCCAGGCTGTTACAGCCGAGATCGCGCGCGGCCTCTATCAGCTTCTCGTCCATCTTCGCCATTATGGAGTAGATGGGGAGTATCATGTACGGGAAGTAGTCGTAGACCATGCCGATAACGACTGCGGTCTCGGTGCCGATGATGTGAATACGCCCGAGCCCCAGCGAGTCGAGGACGGAGTTGATGATACCGGTATCCTGCAATATGGTCATCCACGCATAGGTGCGGATAAGGAAGTTCATCCACATGGGTATCATTATCAGGGTTATCATTATTTTCTGCGTTTTGGGTGCGGCGCGTGCGATGATGTAGGCGATGGGATAGCCCATGAGAAGGCAGATAGCCGTGGATATCACCGCAAGCTTGAGAGAGCGCAGGAAGATGACAAGGTAGGTGCAGACCTCACGCTCGGAGCCTCCACTGCCGGAGACGGTAGACGTGGCGGTGAAGAAGCGGGTGATGTTCTCGGTGGTGAAATTGAAGTTTGCGTCCGTGAAGGCATAGTAGGCAATAAAGAGCAGCGGTACGATAATAAACAGCGCCGCCCAGAACGAGTAGGGCGCGAGGGTGAGCCGCGTTACAAGACTGCCGCGGTCTTTGATTTTTTTCTCTGTCATTCCTCGATCTCGCTTTCTGCGTCGGAGAGCTCGTCCAGCTCGTTGGAGAAGGAGGAGTAGTCCCCGTAAAGGCCGGAATACTCGGACTTGCGCATGATGTGTATCGCGTCGGGCTCAATGTAAAGGCCGATGTGCTCGTCCACATCCACAAAATCCGTTGTCTGTATCATCCACTTGAAGCCGCCGATGTCCACGATTATCTCATAATGTACGCCGAGGAACGTTACGGACGTTACGACACCGCGCAACATTCCCTTTTCCTCGGAAACGATATCCACGTCCTCCGGCCGCACGACGACGTCAACCGGCTCGCGCTTTTCAAAGCCGGAGTCAACGCAGTCAAAGACGTGGCCGGAGAATGCGACCCGCCTGTCGCACAGCATGATGCCGTCAAGAATGTTGCTCTCGCCGATAAAGTCCGCGACAAATGCGTTTTTCGGCTCGTTGTATATGTCGATGGGGGTGCCGATCTGCTGTATGCGCCCCTCGGACATGACGACCACGGTGTCGGACATGGAGAGCGCCTCCTCCTGGTCGTGGGTGACAAAAACGAATGTTATACCCGTGGCCTTCTGAATTTTCTTGAGCTCCTGCTGCATATCCTTGCGGAGCTTCAGGTCGAGCGCGGCAAGAGGCTCGTCAAGAAGAAGCACCTTCGGGTGACTGATAAGCGCGCGGGCTATGGCGACACGCTGCTGCTGACCTCCGGAGAGACTGGTCACACTGCGGTTTTCAAAGCCGGTGAGAGCGACGAGCGCCAGCATTTCTCGGACCTTCTCGTCTATCTCAGCACGGGGGGCTCTGCGCTCACGCAGAGGAAATGCGACGTTCTCGAAAACGTTGAGGTGGGGGAAGAGCGCATAGCGCTGAAAGACCGTGTTGACGTTGCGCTTGTGGGGTGGCAGGTCGCCGATATCCTGCCCCATGAAGATGACCTCGCCCTCGTCGGGGGTGACAAAGCCGCCGATGATCCTGAGCGTGGTGGTCTTTCCGCAGCCTGAGGGACCCAGCAGGGTGAGAAACTCGTTGTCGTAAATATCAAGATTGATGTGATCCAGCACCATTTCGCCGTCAAAGGACTTTGCGATGTTTTTAAGCTCGATTATTTTCTTCATGGCACGGCCTCCAAAAAATACAAACAAAAAAGGTAGTGGGTGCTGCAAGCACACACTACCTGACAAAACGGTATCGCCCCCCGCTGTAATACAGGAGGGAGTGATCCCAATGGGTTTTAGAGTCTATATAGCAAAGATTACTTTTACTACTCTTATTGACCATTTCACAA
>CAZPLL010000085.1:0-6766 GCA_964587485.1 uncultured Oscillospiraceae bacterium
CCTCCGGCGTGACAGGCCGGCGTTCTAACCGACTGAACCACTCGGCCACGGCTCAGTTATAATACCAAATCACTTTACGTTTGTCAACACTTTTTATGAAATTTTTCCTATTTTTTTAGAGCGCCATAAAACGCCGCACTCCCCAACTCATAAGTGCCCGGTAAAGAGCGACGCACAGCAGTGCCACAACGAGCGTAAACACCGCGACGACAGCCGTAGGTGACAGCCCGAGCCCGAACGCGAACGGCAGTACCGGCAGAGCGATAAGCCCCCACGAGCCGAACATAGTGATGAGAACGCCGATACCGCTTTTGACCGCCTGTGTTTCGTTCGTCCAGTCCAGCATGGGGTGGCGAAGATTTTCGAGCAGGCCGAAGAGCCCGATGAACAGACAGAACAGCACCGGGAGCACAATGAAGCACACGAGCATTATACCCGAGGGTCTGAGAACGGCGGCGGCCGAGACTGCCGCCGCGGCAATGGGCGGGATGCTGAAAATGTTGTGCAGACGGAGCTTTGCAAAAAGCATCTCCCGACAGTCCACGGGCAGAGATTGGGCGATCCAGATGCTCTTGCCCTCAAGGGCGACGGAGGGCGTGGCATAGAGTGCCATGGACGCCATGACACACAGCGCGCATACCGCGACCGCGTTTATCAATTCCGCATCCGGAGGGAATGAGGAAAGAACCTGTGTGACGGTGCCGCGCTTGACAATGAGCAGGACTGCCGCCGCGAGGGCCATTACCGAGCCGAGTCCGTCATTGAGCATATAGGGCGGGCAACTGAGAAAGCGCGCCATTTCACGCCGCAGAAGAGCCGAACGCACGGAGCCGACAGACACGGCCCCGACGGCTGATTTGACGCGGGAGCCGGTTTTGACCGTGGCGGTTTTGATAAAAGTGAGAGAGAGGAGAACATACGTCAGCGCGAACGCACCGAGCATGATCGCCGCCGTGCCGAGGAGCGCCGGAATACTGCCGTCCGCGACGGCGATGCCGATATAGAACAGCGGAGCTATCGCGCCGAGGGAGCCCGCGACCCTCTCCGCGTCCGTGATGACGGAAAGAAGCAGTTCGTTCATGTTCATGCTCAGATACATATACAGCGCGAGAAACGCAAAGGAGAGCAGTGTCGTCACGAGCGACTTGTGCTGTACACGCGCAGTCACGAGAGACAGCACCCAGCCGAACAGCGCACCCGCCGCAAGCGCAAGGAGAGGCAACAGGGCAAAGACGACCACATATGCCGCGATCCCCCGCGCACCGAGCATACCGTAACGGACACACACGATGAGCCCCGGCACGGCTACCGGCAGATCAAGCGCGAGATCTATCACAAGCAGCATGAACAGACGGCTGAGGAGTATATGACCGGGCTTTATGGGCAGACTCAGCAGGAGGTCGTTGTCCCGCGCCTCGTATAGCTGGGACTTGGCGGTAAAGACACTGCCCACGAACATCATGCCGAAGGACATTACCGCCGCAAGGGAAAAGTACAGCCAGTCGAGCCCGAGCGAGTGAAAGGGCTGTGCGATCACGTCGAAGACCTCCGTAAAGAGGAAGCCCAGCGCGACAAACGCATAGATCATCAGCAGCGAAAAGGCGATGAGCTTGAGCTTCGACGGCCTTTTGTTTGTCCGCGTTGCGCCGGTGAACCACATAGCGAGCATCTCGAGACGCTGACGGATCAGGACCCTAAGCATTGCCTTCGTCCTCCAGCTCAAGGAACACATCCTCCAGAGAGGAGTTGCCCCTGACCTCGTCCATACTGCCGTCGGCTATGAGGTGTCCGCCTTTGATTATGGTGACCCTGTCGCACAGCTTTTCCGCCACCTCGAGAACGTGTGTGGAGAAGAAGATGGCGCCGCCGTTGTCGCAATGCTCGCGCATCAGCTCCTTGAGCCTGTGCGAGGCCACGGGGTCAAGCCCCACGAATGGCTCATCCAGGATGATGAGCTCGGGACTGTGGAGCCATGCGGAGATGAGGGCAAGCTTCTGCTTCATGCCGTGAGAATATGAGGAAATCGGCTGGCCGAGCTCGCCCGAGAGACCGAACAGCCCGGCGTAGCGGTCGATGCGCGCCCTGCGGTCGCTTGCGGACACGCCGAACACGTCGCCGATGAAGTTGAGATACTTCATGCCGGACATGAATTCATACAGATCGGGATTGTCGGGAATGTAGGCAATGATACGCTTGCAGTCAATGGGCTGTTTCGCGATATCCATGCCGTCGATGAGTATCTCGCCGCGGTCGAAGGCGAGTATACCGGCGCAGGCCTTGACAGTGGTTGATTTGCCGGCGCCGTTGTGGCCGATGAAGCCGTATATCTCACCCCGGCGAATGTGCAGGGAGAGATCATCCACGGCGATCTTGTCGCCGTAGGTCTTGGTAAAATTATTAATGCGGAGCATACCTTATTCTTCCTTATTTGATATCGAGTTCAATGGGCTCGTCGATGGTGTCCGAAACGTATTTTCCGTTCTTTTTGCGTTGCTTGACACATTCAGTCAGAAGATATTCTATCTGGCCGTTGACGGAGCGGAAATCGTCCTCCGCCCACGCCGCCAGAGCGTCATAGAGCTTCGCGGAGAGGCGCAACGGTATCTGCTTCTTTTCTGCCATGGGTCAGTAGAGCGAGCCGGAATTGACCACGGGCTGAGCGTCGCGGTTTCCGCAGAGAACCACAAGGAGATTGGAGACCATCGCGGCCTTGCGCTCCTCGTCAAGCTCCACGACGCCGCTCTCGCCGAGGCGGTCGAGAGCCATCTCCACCATGCCCACCGCGCCGTCAACTATCATCTTGCGCGCGTCGATAATGGCGCTTGCCTGCTGGCGCTGGAGCATTACCGCCGCGATCTCGGGCGCGTAGGCAAGATATGTTATGCGCGCTTCGATTATCTCTATGCCGGCGTTTGCTACCTTGAGCTGTATTTCGTCGCGTATACGGCTTGCCACGAGCTCGCTTGAGCCGCGCAGACTGCCCTCGTCGGCGATGCCGTCGCCGGTGGTGTCTATACCGGGCGCGACGTCGTAGGGATAGATGCGGACGATATTTCTGACCGCGCTGTCACACTGGAGGGAGAGGTATTCCTTATAATTGTCCACGTTGAAAACGGCCTTCGCGGTGTCGGTGACGCGCCACATGACGGCGATGCCGATCTCAATGGGGTTGCCGAGACAGTCGTTTATCTTCTGGCGGTTATTGGAGAGCGTCATTATTTTCAGGGAAATCTTTTTGCTGACGGCCTCCTGCGCGGACTTCCTGCGGAGAGAGGGCGCCGTGCGGAGATCTGCTACGCCGCCGCTGTCAACGTCACCGCTCTGATTGAGACGGGTAGAGGCCGCGGGGTTTACGGCACTGCAAAGGGGATTTACAAAGTAAAAGCCCTCCTCCCTGAGTGTGCCTATGTAGTTTCCGAACAGTGTGAGGACGAGAGCCTCCTGCGGCTTGAGCACCTTCAGGCCGTAGAACGGGAGCCAGCCGATGCACAGCCAGATGGTGCCGAGCGTGCGAAGAAGCGTCGTCAGACCGTAAGGCCCGAGTAACATCCCCGACTCCGCAAAAACAACTGTAAGTATCGCGAGAATATACAGCGCCGAAAACAGTATCAGCGCGGACAGCCCGTTTTTCCTGTTTGTCAATATTTTTTCTGTCATAGCTTATCGCCTCCTGATATCAAAATGATATCACAATAATTTCACATGGTCAACAGTTTTTTAGTTTTTTGGAAAAGGAGACGGGCGTGATGCTTTGCGGGCTTGATATTAATTGAAAAGCGGTATAAAATAGCCGTGTATGAAATAAAGGAAAACGAGGTGAGTAAATGAAACAGTATTCCGTTACCGGCATGAGCTGTGCTGCGTGCTCCGCCCGCGTGGAAAAGGCGGTCTCGGGAGTGCAGGGAGTAACGGCGTGCTCCGTAAGTCTGCTTACAAATTCGATGGGCGTCGAGGGTAACGCCGATGATGCCGCCGTTATCGCCGCCGTCGTGGATGCCGGATACGGCGCGTCACTCAAGGGCAGTGAACCGAAGCCTGACTCAAACGGTGAGGAGGCTCTGGCCGACAGGGAAACACCCGTCCTCCGACGCAGACTTCTTGCGTCGCTGGGCTTTCTACTTGTGCTCATGTATATATCAATGGGCTATTGTATGTGGGGCTGGCCCGTCCCGGAATTTCTCGCGGGTAATCCCGTCGCGGTCGGCCTTACCGAGTTCCTGCTTGCGGCCACGGTCATGGTCATCAATCAGAAATTTTTCATAAACGGCTTTAAGGGTATCATTCACCGCGCACCCAATATGGACACGCTGGTGGCGATGGGCTCCGCCGCTGCCTTCGGCTACAGCACATATGCGCTCTTTGCAATGAGCGCCGCCCAGCTTAACGGGGGAGTCGCCGCGGCGGGGGAGTGGATGCACGAATTCTATTTTGAATCCGCCGCAATGATACTCACTCTCATCACCGTGGGCAAAATGCTCGAGGCGAGGTCAAAGGGTAAGACCACCGACGCACTTCGCGGCCTCATGAGGCTTGCGCCGAAAACCGCGAACGTCATCCGCAACGGAGAGGAAAAGACCGTGCCCGTCTCCGAGGTCAAGCGCGGAGACATTTTCGTTGTCCGTCCCGGAGAGAGCATCCCCGTGGACGGCGTTATCACCGAGGGACACAGCGCCGTGGACGAATCCGCCCTCACCGGAGAGAGCATCCCCGTGGACAAGACCGTCGGAGACGGCGTTTCGGCTGCCACCATGAATCAGGAAGGCTTCATCCGCTGTGAGGCAAGCCGCGTCGGGGAGGATACGACCATCTCCCAGATCATCAAAATGGTCTCCGACGCCTCCGCTACCAAGGCACCTATCGCAAAGATCGCGGACAGGGTCTCCGGTGTGTTTGTCCCCGCTGTGCTGACTATCGCGCTCATCACGCTTGCCGTATGGCTTATAAAGGGAGCGGGAGCGGGCTTCGCTCTCGGCAGAGCCATTTCCGTGCTGGTCATCTCCTGTCCCTGTGCGCTGGGGCTTGCCACGCCGGTAGCCATCATGGTCGGCAACGGCATGGGCGCAAAGCACGGCATACTCTTCAAGACCGCGACCGCGCTTGAAAACGCGGGCAGGACCGCGGTCGTCGCACTGGATAAGACAGGCACCATCACCGAGGGAAAGCCTAAAGTAACGGATATCATCGCGGCAGACGGCGTTGGTGAGGACGAGCTTCTTTCCCTTGCCGCCGCGCTTGAAAGCCGCAGTGAGCACCCCCTTGCAAGGGCGGTCATGGACTGCGCTGATCGGCGCGGTACAGCCTTCGGGCAGGTTGAGGACTTCCGCGCCGTACCCGGAAACGGTCTTGCCGCAACGCTGGATGGAAAGAGTGTCATGGGCGGCAGCGTGAGCTATATAGGGAAGCTTGTGGCACTCGGCGATACGGAGGAAACGTGCGCTCAGCTCGCACAGCAGGGCAAAACGCCGCTTCTCTTTGCGTCCGACGGCAGACTTCGCGGCATTATCGCCGTGGCGGACACCATCAAGGATGACAGCCGCCGTGCCGTCGAGGAGCTCAGACACATGGGTATCCGTGTGGTCATGCTCACCGGCGACAATCAGCGCACCGCCGAGGCCATAGGGCGCGAGGCGGGTGTGGACGAGGTGATAGCCGGGGTACTGCCGGACGGCAAGGAGGCCGTTATTCGCCGCCTTTCCCGCGAGGGACGGACTGCCATGGTGGGCGACGGCATAAATGACGCCCCCGCCCTGACCCGTGCGGATGTCGGTATCGCCATCGGAGCGGGCGCGGATATCGCGCTGGACGCGGCAGACGTGGTGCTGATGAACAGCCGCCTGAGCGACGTTCCCGCCGCCATACGTCTCAGCCGCGCGACACTGCGCAGTATAAAGCAGAATCTCTTCTGGGCGTTCTTCTACAATGCGGTGGGCATCCCCGTTGCGGCGGGCGCGTTCGTGTCGCTGGGGCTCAAGCTCAGCCCGATGATAGGCGCGGCGGCAATGAGCCTCTCGAGCTTCTGCGTGGTAACAAATGCGCTCAGGCTCAACTTTGTCGATATCTATAACAGTAAAAAGGATAAAACTGTCAAACAGAAACGAAAGGAGACAAAAACAATGGAAAAGACCATGCATATCGAGGGCATGATGTGCTCTCACTGCGAGGCAAGAGTAAAGAAGGTGCTTGAGGCTGTTGACGGCGTTGAGAGCGCGGTCGTGAGCCACAGCGCGGGAACTGCGGTCGTCACGCACAACGGTGTTTCCGATGAAACGCTCAAGGCCGCTGTCGAGGCACAGGATTACAAGGTAACGTCCATAGACTGAAACAATAAATGACCGCATATCACAATGTGCGGTCATTTGTTTGCAACGAAAGGAAAAGCCCGCCGTGTACCCGCCGCGGGACACCGGAGGGCGGAGGGAATCGGAATGGAATACGATATCAGGCCGGGGATATACCGGCACTTCAAGGGCAACGAATACCGTGTGCTCTGCCTTGCGCGGCACAGCGAGACCGGGGAGGAAATGGTGGTCTACCGCGCGCTGTACGGCGAGAGGGGGATATGGGTGCGCCCGGCCTCCATGTGGAACGAGACGGTCGAACGCGACGGAGAGCGCATCAGGCGTTTCGACTACATATCCCCCGCAACGGAGAAAGAGGAGCTTTAAGCCCGGACAACGAATAACAACGCACCGACTGCACATTCCGGTCGGTGTGTAAGTTGTAAAATAAAGATTCCAAAAAAGATGACTCATACTGAGAACTCTGA
>CAZPLL010000086.1:0-6528 GCA_964587485.1 uncultured Oscillospiraceae bacterium
CCCGTTACATGTTTGCCGAGCTGTTCATTCCCGAAGGCAAGACCCGCGAGGATCTCACCGGTGTCCGCAAGTTCTTCTCCCACCCGTTCGTTGCTACCATCATCATGGTCGTCATCGGCTGCGGCATGGGCTTCATGGGCCTGAGCCAGATCTGGGGCGTGTTCGGCGCTGCCAACCAGCTCCTCGCCGGTGTCGCAATGCTGGCTGTTGCCGCATGGCTCGCCAACATCGGCAAGAACAACAAGATGTTCATCCTCCCGATGATCTTCATGCTTGCCGCCACCATCACCTCCCTCGTTATGACCATCATTGCCAAGATCAACATGATCGTCGGCGCTACCGCCGCATGGGGCGACTGGTTCCAGCTCATCTGGAGCATTGGCCTTGTTGTTCTGGCTATCATCCTTGTCATCCAGGGTGTTCCCGTCCTCGCCAAGAAAAAGGATTCCGCAAAGGCCTGAGTCCTTATCTCCGAGTCCGACAGGATAAACAAATAAAAAAGGTCCTCCGCTCGAAAGAGCGGAGGATTTTTTTGACAGTCAGCAGGATGATCCAGAAATCTTTTCCTAGGAAATGGCCGAAGGATATATTATTTTTTGCCCAGCATATTATTTACGATGCCGCCGAGGTCAACATCGTCGAGAAGACCCCCGATCAGACCGTCAAGCCCCGTGCTCTCGCCCTTGAGGACGGAGAGAGCCTTCTTGCGCGTGTCGGAGTCCGCCTCGCGGTAGAACTCTACAAGCTTCTTCTCTGTCGCGGTGAGCTTCATCTGAGTGGTGCTTTTCGAGGATGAGGTCTTTTTTGAACTTGAGGTTGACGAACCACTCTTGTAGGTGGAAGCCTTCGCGGCCTCGATGAGCGAGGACTGTGTAACGCCGGTGGCCTTCGCTATCTGCTTCAGCGCGCTCTGGGTAAGCTCCTTTTCGCCGCGCTCCGCCTTGCTGATGTCTGAGGCGGTCACGCCGTCAACCTTTTTTGCAAGCTGCTCCTGAGTGAGTCCTGCGTCGGTACGCGCCTCTTTTATAAGTGGGCCGACCTTGTTTGCCATGATTTTTTCCTCCGTTCATATTATTCTTTCTAAAATTCGGTGCTTTCCACGCCGAAATACTTTTCCGCAAAATCCACCCTCTCTACCCGGAAGGTCCTGCCGCGCAGGTAGTTGAGTATTCCGGCATCGGTGGGAAAATCAAAACGAAGCTTGTAGGAATAGAGCGCCTGGCCCTTCTCGTCAAAGCCTTTGTTGAAGCGCTCACTGCCGTATTTGCCGTCGCCTAAAAGCGGCCAGCCCGCATGGGACATCTGCACGCGTATCTGATGGGTGCGCCCGGTGAGGAGACGGCACTCGACGAGGGAGAGCGCGCCCTTTGAGCATAGCACGCGGTACTCGGTCACGGCGGTCTTTGCTCCGGGCTCGGGGTGGGTCTTGACGTATACCTGATTTTTGGAGGCGTCCTTGAAGAGATAATTTTCGAGCCTGCCGTCGCGGGGAGTGGGGCGCCCCTGGACGGCGCAGAGATAGTATTTCTCGATCTCGCGATCGCGTATCTTGTCGTTGAGGATACGCAGAGCCTCGGCGTTTTTCGCGGCGATGACTATACCGCCGGTGTTGCGGTCGATGCGGTTGCACAGCGCCGGGGCGAAGGAGTTTTCCTCCCGCGGCCGCCACTCGCCCTTTTGAGCCATGTAGGCTTGTATATTGGCGATGAGCGTGTTATAATCCCACACGCCCGCGCTGTGGCAGAGAACGCCGGGCTTCTTGTCAACGAGAAGAATGTTCTCGTCCTCGTAAACGATGTCCAGCCGTGGAGTACCGACCTTGAGATAGGAATTTTCTTCCCGGGGCTTTTCAAAGAACTCATCGTTGATGTATAATTGCAGTGTGTCGCCGATGACGAGACGGGTATCTCGCTTGGCACCCTTGCCGTTGAGCTTGATGCGCTTGAGCCGGATGTACTTTTGCAGCAGAGACTCCGGCAGCAGCGGCACGGCCTTTCCCACAAAGCGGTCAAGACGCTGGCCTGCATCATTCTGTTTTACTGTAAGCTCTTTCATGGCTCCTCTGCCGCCCTCTGCATTATTTGCAAAAATATCTCTTTTTTGGATTATACTATATAAAATTAGTGTTGACAAGACTTGATAAGTCAACTATAATACTAAGGCTGATATTTTGTGCTAACAGCGCTTTGACATTGTTGCAGGGAGCTTTTTATGCGGCTGAACTTACGAGAGATCATAGAGATACCCGGCGGTCAGGTTCCGTTTTCGTGCGAGCTTGAGACGGACGGGCTTGATTTCCCGGCGGTCGTCGCTTACATTACAAGGCCCCGCGCAGAGGGTTGCATATACAATGAGGCCGGCGTTCTCCGCATGGAGGGCGAAATCACGGCGAACCTCAGATGCGTCTGTGATCGTTGCGGCGACGAATTTGAAAGCGTTAAAACCACAGAAATAGACGCCACCATCGTTGAGGAGGAGTCCGGCGATAACCCTGAGCTGTTTCTCCTTGACGGCGACGAAGTGGATCTGGACGAGATCGTCTATACCTGCTTCGTCCTGGATATGGAAAGCAAGTTCCTCTGCAGGGAGGATTGCAGGGGGCTTTGCCCCACCTGCGGCAAAAACCTCAACCTCGGCCCGTGCGCGTGCCGAAAACAAACGGATCCAAGATTTGCTGTGCTTGAGCAGCTTTTGGATAAATAACATTTTATAATTTATAGCTGCTCATAAACAGCTGCTATCAGGAGGTGTCAACATGGCAGTCCCGAAGGGAAAAGTATCACGCCAGAGACGTGACAAGAGACGTTCTTCCACTTGGAAGCTCGAAGCTCCCAACATCATCAAGTGCCCCAACTGCGGCGCATTCTGCATGCCCCACCGCGCTTGCAAGGCTTGCGGACAGTACAAGGGCCGCGTAGTCATCAATGTTGATGAGAGCAAGTAAAACAGCTTGAGGAGGAGAGGCCGTCACAGCCTGTCCTCCTTTTGCTATACGCCCGCGGCGGCGCGAAAAACAGTAAAAGGCAGTTTTTGATATGTATAACCTTATCAGCTCAATTGATGACGACAGCCCGCTTCGCGGCAAGGTCAGGCTCGGCGACGCGCTGGTGTCCATCAACGGCAACAGAATACTGGATGTTCTGGATTACAAGTTCTTCGCCTACGACAGCAGGCTTGACGTTGTTCTCCGCCGCGGTGACGGCAGTGAATACAGCCTGACCGTCCGCAAAAATGAGGGCGGGGATCTCGGGCTGGATTTCGAGAGCTATCTTATGGACAGGCCACGCTCCTGTGCGAATAACTGCGTCTTCTGCTTCATCGATCAGCTTCCCAAGGGTATGCGCAAAACGATGTATTTTAAGGATGACGACGCGCGACTGAGCTTCCTTATGGGAAACTATATCACGCTCACGAACCTCTCAAAGCGCGAGATCGAGCGCATCATAGCTCTGAGGATAAGCCCGATAAACGTCTCCGTCCAGACCACCGACCCGGAGCTTCGCTGTCTCATGCTCGGCAATCCGAGGGCGGGGGAGAGCATCGACATCATGCGCAGGTTCGCCGACGCGGGGATAGAGATGAACTGCCAGATCGTCTGTTGCCCGGGACTGAACGACGGCGAGGCGCTCATGCGCAGTATGCGCGACCTTGCGGATATGCATCCCGGGGTACACAGCGTTTCGGTGGTGCCGGTGGGACTTACGAAATTCCGCGAAGGACTGCACAAGCTCACTCCCTTTACACCTGAGCACGCCGCCGAGACGATAGACCTCGTCACCGCTTTCGGCGACGAGTGTGTAAAAAAATACGGCACACGCATTTTCTTCTGCGGCGACGAGCTGTATCTCAAGGCCGGGCGCGAACTGCCCGAGGACGAATTTTACGAGGAATATACCCAGCTTGATAACGGCGTCGGTATGCTTCGTCTGCTCATCACGGAGTACAGCTCCGCGTTAAGGCTCTCCGACAAACCGGATGGAGTGCCGTTCTCCATCGCTACCGGGGTCTCCGCCGCGCCTTTTTTTGAAAAGCTCATATCCATGGCAAAGGAAAGGTATCCGCAGCTTGACGGCCGTGTATACGCCATCGAGAATGATTTTTTCGGCCACAGCATAAATGTTGCCGGCCTTATCACCGGACAGGATCTTATCGCTCAGCTCAAAGGACGTGAGCTCGGGCAGAGGCTTTTGATATCACAGTCCATGCTCCGACGCGAGGAAATGGATTTCCTCGACGATGTGACGCTTGAGCAGGCGGCAAATGCTCTCGGCGTGCCGATCTATCCCGTGGAGCAGGACGGCTTTGCGCTTTGGGATGCCATTTCCGGCGAGCTGCCCGAGGTGAAGCTGCCCACCCGCGGCGAGGACACGGAGTATTACCGCTACAACTGACATGACCCCGGAGACGGGGAGCGGCCTTAATAACACAGAAAATTATCAGGGAGGGAAAACCTATGGCAAGACCTCTTGTTGCAATTGTGGGACGACCCAACGTGGGTAAGTCCATGCTCTTTAACCGACTGGTGGGACAGCGCCTTTCCATCGTCGAGGACACGCCCGGCGTCACCCGCGACAGGCTGTATGCCGAGTGCGAGTGGTGCGGGAGAAAATTTGACATGGTGGACACCGGCGGTATTGAGCCGACCACCGACAGCGAAATACTGATGTTCATGCGCGAGCAGGCTCAAATTGCCATCAACTCCGCAACGGTTATCATCTTCGTCACCGACCTGCGTACCGGCGTCACAGCCGCGGACGAGGAGGTGGCGGGTATGCTGCTGCGCTCCAAGAAGCCCGTGGTGCTGGCCGTGAATAAGGCCGACTCCACCGGTGCCGTCGATCCCGGCGTGTACGAGTTTTACTCACTCGGGCTCGGAGACCCCATTCCCACCTCTGCCGTCCACGGACACGGCACGGGGGATCTGCTTGACGAATGTCTCAAATACTTTCCTGAGGAGGACGAGGAGGAGACCGGAGACGACCTTATCAAGGTCGCCATTATCGGCAAGCCCAATGTGGGCAAATCCTCGCTCATAAACCATATCCTCGGTGAAAAGCGTGTCATTGTCAGCGATATGGCGGGGACGACCCGCGACGCGGTGGACACAGTATATGAGAATAAGCACGGCCGCTATATGTTCATCGACACCGCCGGCATACGGCGCAAATCCAAGGTGGACGAGCGTGTGGAAAAATTCTCCGTTATGCGTGCTCAGCTCGCCATTGAGCGTGCGGATGTATGTATAATCATGCTTGATGCCCGTGACGGCGTTACCGAGCAGGACACCAAGATCGCCGGCATCGCTCATGAGTCGGGCAAGGCGTGCATCGTTATCGCCAACAAGTGGGATCTGGTCGAGAAAGAGACCGGCACCATGGAAAAAATGCGCAAGGACATCATGCGCGATCTGAGCTTCATGAGCTATGCGCCGATACTTTTCATCTCTGCCCTCACCGGCCAGCGCACGGACAGAATATTTGAGCTTATCAACTACGTCAACGAACAGAGCAATATGCGCATCACCACCGGTATGCTCAATAACGTCCTTGCCGACGCGCAGGCGAGAGTCCAGCCGCCCACCGACAAGGGGCGCCGTCTCAAGATCTATTACATGACCCAGACCGGCGTGAAGCCGCCCAACTTCGTCATCTTCTGCAATTCCCGCGAGCTGTTCCACTTCTCCTATCAGCGCTATCTCGAAAACCAGATACGCGCCGTTTTCGGCCTTGAGGGAACGCCGATACGCATCGTCATAAGACAGAAAGGTGATAAGGAAGAATGATAGTTTATATACTTCTGTTGCTCATTACTGCCGTGATTGCGTATTTCTTCGGCAGTATAAGCACGGTCGTGCTCGCGTCGAATTACGTTTTTCACCGCAATCTCTACCGGCTGGGACGCGGCAACGCACTGATCTCGAACTTCCGCCGTATCTACGGGATAAAGGGGATCATAAAGCTTCTGCTCGTCGAGCTGCTGCGCGATATCGTTCCCATACTTATCGGCGGTATACTGCTCGGCTTCAGGGGACACGCTGAGGTAGGACGTGTGTTCGCGGGCTTTTGCCTCGTAATCGGCAGGCTCTATTCCGTTTTCTATGACATGAAGGGTAGCAGTGCCACGCTCTGCATTGTGGTGATGGGGCTCTTTGTGGACAGCTCGGTCGGCATTGCCGCCGGGGTAATGGCCGTCGCGGTCACGCTCCTGTCGAAGTATATTTCGATGGGTGCCGTTGTGGGCGCGATTACTCTTGCCGTCACGGCGGCGCTTCTCGTCGAGGACAGCCTCATCATCAGAATTTCCATCTATACCGCGCTTATAGTTGTATTCAAGCATCTGCCCGCGATCTCCCGTGTCATGAACGGCAAGGAGGAGCGGCTGAGCTTCAAGGAGGATCTGACCTACAAGCTCGATCAGACATTCTGAACATTCCAACACCGCCATACCGGGGATTTCGGCATGGCGGTGTTTTGCTTCTAAATTGCAACATAAAGATTCCACAAAGTTAGGCAACAGATAATTGCTGGA
>CAZPLL010000087.1:0-6404 GCA_964587485.1 uncultured Oscillospiraceae bacterium
GAGTTCTCAGTATGAGTCATCTTTTTTGGAATCTTTATTTTACAACTTACAAAAATCCCCGAAAAATAGCCTGTCGGCGCAAAAAGTCTTTATGTTCGCCCACGAATCGACACCTCGCCGAAGCGTATGTTTTCCCGGCTCCCGTCGCGGTATTCGGCAAGCAGAGAAAAATCCTCTCCGATATCGAGTGCCCGCGCGTCACGCGAGCTCCCGCCACGCAGAACGCAGATATCCCGTCCGATATTTACACACAGTGCGCGGTACTCGTCAAGGAGGCGACTGTCTCCGTCGCACCAGCGCTCATATACCACCGAAAGCTCGCGTCGGAGCGCGTGAGCGAGAGCCGTCACGTCCGTCTCGCGCCCGGTGATATCCAGAACGGTACACACACTGTCCCGCAGTTCCTCGGGGAAATCATCGCGCCGGGTGTTCACGTTTATCCCGATGCCCACCACGGCGGCGAGCCTGCCGTCCGCGCCCGTGACGCCCTCGGTAAGTATGCCGCAGAGCTTCCTGCCGCCGCTCATAATGTCATTCGGCCACTTTATCTGCGTGTTTATCCCGCAGAAGGCTTCAAGCGTTCGGCACACCGCCAGCGCCGCGCAGGGCGTGAGCGTGGGGATATGCTCGGCAGCACACTCCGGTCTGAGCAGGATGGACAGATACAGTCCCTTTTCCGGCGAGATGAAGCCGCGTCCCAGTCTGCCGCGCCCCTCGCTCTGCCTGAGCGCGAGGAGCGCTGTGCCGTGAGCCGCGCCCTGCCGCGCCAGCTCCTTGAGGCGGGTGTTGGTGGAGTCGGTTTCCCGTAGAAGAATGATATCGTCTTGCATGGCAATGCTCATGCCTCAGGCCTTACAAAGCTCAGGTAATCGCTTACGGCCTGTCGCCCTCCGGCCACGAGACTGCTCTTTTCACCGGTGAAGGGCAGTTCTCCGCCGTCCTCGGTGAGACAGATACCGCCCGCCTCATTTACGATGAGCATACCCGCCGCGTAGTCCCAGAGCGAAAGACTCAGCTCCACGAAGAGCCCCGCGCGCCCGGCCGCCACACTGCACAGATCCAGCTCCGCGGAGGCCTCGCGGCGAATATCCAGCCCCGCCTTACAGCAGCGGCACATGATATCAAAGCTCCTCTCGGTGAGCTCGGGCACATACGGAGACGTTCCGCAGCAGACTACGCACTCGGAAAGCGGTGCTTCATCGGCGTGGATGGGGCGGCCGTTCAGGAACGCGCCCGCGCCCTTTACCGCCGTGAACAGCTCATTGACATACGGGTTATATACCGCCGCCGCCAGCACCGTGCCGCGGCTTGCGTAGGCGGCGGAAATACAGCTGTGGTTGAAGCCCTTGACAAAATTCATGGTGCCGTCAATGGGGTCGATGATGAAAACGTGCTCCGCGTTGAGGTCGTCCCGTTCGTTCAGCTCCTCGCAGAAAAACATTGCCCCGGGTATAGCCTTGCGTATGCGCTTTTCCATCAGAAGCTGAACCTTCCTGTCGTACTCGGTCACAACGTCGCGGTGGCCGCTCTTGCTCTCGGCGATGATGCTTCCCGCGTGCATGATAAGCTCTGCCGCCTCGCGCTCGGCCGAGGCAAGCATTGTCGCGATCTCAAATGGTTCCATTCCGGCACCTCCCTTGCGCGGACATTATACCACGCCCCGTGAAAAAATACAACGCACAGACCGTGAAAAGCTCAGGCCGCCGGGCTCCATGGGAGCGCGGCGGCCTTGTATGCTATGCATTAAAATAAAACGCGGTAATGGGTGGTGGTCAGAAATATATCCGGCAGTCGGGCAGGGCGTTTTGCAGCTCGTCTATCTGCTCCTGAGAGAGCGGGTTGCCCGTGAGATCAAGGTAACGAAGAAGTGCCATACCCATGAGAGCGCTCACCGATTCGATACAGTTGCCGGCAAGGTTGAGATATTCCAGCCTTGTTAGATTCCAGAGCGGCGAGATATCGTACACCATGTTGTTGGAAAGGTCGATACTGCGCAGTGAAACGAGGTTCTGGAGCGGGCTTACGTCGCTTATATAATTACTGCCGAGATAGACGGTCTTGAGCATGGTGAGGCGGGAGATACCGTCGATTGAGGTGACTCCCTTGCCGGTGATATCCACATACTCGGAGTCAGCCGGGAACTCCTCTGCGCCGAGGGTGACGGAAAGGCTGAGCTCGTCGTGAGTGACGGAGCAGTAGGGGAGCCGCTCCTTCAACTCGCGAATCGCATCCCCGGAGACTGCGTTACCCTCTATGTTCAGGCTTCGCAGAGAACCGAGGCCGTAAAGCGTCTCAAGCTCCTCGTCCGTCAGCCCCGTGGAGCAGAGTGAGAGCGTTTCAAGCGCGGACAGAGCGGAGAGAGGGGATATCGACGTGAGCGGATCATTGTCAAGCCGAAGCTCCGTAAGCCCCGTCAGCATGGACAGCGGCGCGGCGGAGCCTATGGAATTATCACTTGCGTCCAGCACGGTGATGCTGGTCATGCCCATGATAGGGCTGAGGTCGCTTATGTTGTTTGAGGCGACATTCAGCCACATAAGCCCCGGAATATCCATTAGCGGGCTGAGGTCGCTTATGCTGTTCTCACTCAGGTCAAGGCGGACGAGCGAGAGACAGCCGGAGAGCGCGCTGATATCCCGTATGCCGAGCCCTGAGAGGTCAAGCTCAGTGACATCGGATTTGAAGGTGACACCGCCGAGGGTGATGTCCGTGCTGACCTTCGAGGCGGTATCGCTGTGTATGGCGCAGTTCGGTAACGCCGACGAGAGCTCCGCAAGCTGTTCGTCCGTGACATGGATGCCCTTGATGCTGAGCGTCGTGAGATTAGAAAGTGAGCAGAGCGGCGAGAGATCGGCCACGGGGTTATTGTCAAGGCAGAGCGTGCGGAGATTTGAAAGCGCCGCAAGGGGGCTTATATCAGTAATGTTATTATCGCTCAGATCAAGCGTGGCAAGCCCTCCGAGACCGGCGAGCGTGGCAACGGAGGTAATATCGTTCCCGGCGGCGGAAAGACTGACGAGTGCGTACAGCGAGGAGAGCTCGTCGAGCACCCCGTCCCCCAGCGCCAGACCGTCAAGTGCTATACTGTCGGTGTTCACCGGGTATTCCGTGCCCGCTACAGTCACGCGCTCCGCGTCACCGTCGCGGCCGTTCTTCTCCTCAAGCTCGGCTATGCGGGAGAGTATGTCACTGTCGCGGCTGTTGAGCCCGGTGAGAAGCTCCAGCGCCTTCGCATAGTTTTTCTGCGCCTCATAGCAGTCGGCCATGAAGATGATGCATTCGTCTGTCTCACTCTTGCCGTATGCCTTGCGAAGGCAGGAGAGCGCCGTGTTATAGTCGCCGCAGTCGTAGGCATCGGCGGCCTGCTCATAATAGAGCGTGTATTCGCGTTCGTCGTTCATGCCGTGTACGACAGCCGCGAGGGACATCAGCATAACGGCGGTGAAAAAGGCGATGAGCAAATAAACGGTTTTTTTGCTGAGCCCCTTCTTTTTCTTCGCCGTGGGCACGGCGGTACTGTCGGTACGGTCACTCATGGCCTGCCTCCGGTGCTTCGTGCGTCGGGGCATCCTCGGCCACTGCTTTTTCGGGAGCGGACGGGGCGGCTTCGCCGGGGGCATTGCCGACGGTCGAGGGAGGAATGACCACGGGATCGGCGATCCTCGGCAGACCCTCGGGGAGAGGGGCATCAAGCTTCAGCTTACGCAGGGCGAGCGCCGTACACAAAAGCGCCGTCAGCGCGCACAGCAGAGCGAGCTCACGAAGCACCGTCTGTGCCGGGGCCGTGCCGAGAGAGGCAATAAGCTCCCTGTCGCGGACAAAGAGAACATATGCTATCAGCAGCGCATACAGCGCCGCGCTGACGAGCTTGCTCTTTATCCGACCGAAGGCCGTGGCAAAATACACCGCTGCCGCAAGCAGGGCGAGGATGATAGTGACCATTGCGCGCGTCCACAGGTCGTGGGCGACGGACTCGGCAATAAAGCAGAGAGCACCCAACGCGACCGGCAGGATGCTGACGCGAAAGGCGGCCTTGCCCAGCGTCAGCAACAGCACCGCGAAAAGCACCGCACAGCCCACGGGCAACACTGTGCCTATGTAGAGAAACACCCTGTCATCCCACACGCCCCAGCCGCCGATGAGCCGCAGAACGGCCGCGATGATCATGAGAATAGCGGCGGCCTGAGTGAGAAAGCCTTTCGGCTCCGCATAAAATTTGAACTTTTTCATGCCTGTCACCTCCGTCGGAGGCGGCGTCGCTTACGCCCAGCCGCCGTTTTTGAATATCTCGACCTCTCTGCCGTCGGCGGTGATGCCGGTCACGCAGAGGTCGGCACTGCCTATCATGAAGTCCTCGTGTATCATGGAGTCGTTCACGCCCAGCGCACGCGCCTCGTCGAGAGTGTATTTTTCATAATCCCTGAGGCAGTTGGAAAATCCCATGCCCAGCGCCATGTGGCAGGCGGCGTTTTCGTCAAAGAGCGTGTCGTAGAAGAGTATCCCGCTCTCGCGAATGGGGCTGTTGTACGGCACGAGCGCACATTCACCCAGCATGGAGGCACCGTCGTCCATCTGAACCATCAGCTTGAGAGCTTCTTCGTTCTTCTCGGCGTGAACCTCACTCACGCGGCCGTTTTCAAAGCGTATGCTGAAATTCTCGATAAGGACACCGCGGTAGGACAGCGGCCGCGTAGCGTACAGCACACCCTCCGCGTCGCCGCGCCGGGGGGTGGTAAAGACCTCCTCGGAGGGGATGTTGGGGTTATAGTGCAGCTCGGTGCCGGGCAGGACCTCGTCCCCGCCCATAAAGACGCCCTCGGGCATGAGGCCGACGGAGAAATCCGTGCCGGTAGACTCGCTTTTATATACGAGGCGGCGCAGGTCAAGGGAGTTGAGATAATCACAGCGGCGGCGCAGATCATCGTCATGCTCGCGCCACGCCTCAACACCGTTGCCGTCAAGCGCTCTGGAGCAGCGCAGTATTGCCTCCCACAGCTTTTTGACGGCCTCCTCATCGGAGAGCGCGGGGAATACCTTTCTTGCCCATTTGAGCCCGGGGACGGCCGCGATGCACCACTGATAACGGTTCTCCATGGCGTCGGAGTAGGGCTTGGTGATGAGGTACTTTGCCTGCTTTGCCCGCGCCCACTTCTCCTGGTCGATGCCGGCGAGCCCGTCCGGGTCCTCGGAATCGAGATAGACAAAGGCCGGGAGCGTCTCACTGCGGTGACGCATACGGCTCTCCTCATATTCGGGGACGGCGCCGAGAGTCTCATCGTCCTGATATTTCACATGGAGACGGGTTTCGGCCTGCCATATCCATTCAAGCGTTACCTTGCCCGCACCGGCAAGATAGAGCTCCTCGATGAGCATTTCGACAAAATCAAGCTGCTCCGGCGCGGTGCGGAGTATGCACTCCTGCCCCTTCTGCACATTGACACCGGAGACGGCAATAAGCTTCGCGTAGCCGCGGAGTATATTTTCATTCATAAGGCGCACCTTCTTTTCGGATTTTTACAGATTATTATAACATGAAAGCTTTCAGAATTCAACGCCGACCGCGGGAGTAACGGTGGGGAGCGCATGAAATTTCGGTAAAAGCTACAAATTGACTGCGTGAAGTCCGTGAGATATGACAAATACCGCGATTTACACATAATTCACTTCTATTTTTGCGGGACGTGTGCTATAATATGCACAACAGGAGGACATGACCTCACTGTTGGCAACCACATGATTTGAAAGGAGTTGGCAGCATGAAGTTCACTTTCACAGAAAAAAAGATGGAGTCGTCGGAGGATCTGAGAGCCTATTCTATCCGCAAGATAAGCAAGCTGGACAGATTCTTCAAATCCGAGGCGGACGCGTATGTTACCTTCAGTATCGAGCGCGGGCGCTTCCTTGCCGAGATAACCATCCATAACAACGGTCTTTACTACCGTGCGAGCGAACTTACCAACGACATGTATGCATCCGTGGATTCCGGTGTCGCCGCTATCGAGCGCCAGATCCGCAGGAACAAGACCCGGCTTGAAAAGCGCCTGAGAGAGGGTGCGCTGGAGCGTGAGCCGTCTCCCGCATACATAGTCGAGGACGAACCCGACGAGGAGTTCAGCATCGTCCGCAGCAAACGCTTCTCCATCAAGCCCATGTCTCCCGAGGAGGCCATTTTGCAGATGAATCTGCTGGATCATGAGTTCTTCGTGTTTCGGAACATGGACGCGGATGACGCGGTGTCCGTGGTGTACAGACGTAAGCAGGGCGGCTACGGCCTTATCTGCGACGACGGAGAAAACGACTGATACTCATTTCGGATCAAATGATTTAATATAACCAGACATAAACAGAGTCTGCGGGGGTGCTTTTGCCAAGCACCCCCGCAGTTCAGCTTGTCAAAAAAGTTC
>CAZPLL010000088.1:0-5563 GCA_964587485.1 uncultured Oscillospiraceae bacterium
GCATGGTCTTGAAGTTGGTGAGCATACCGCCCAGCCAGCGGGCATTGACATAGTACATACCGACGCGGGAGGCCTCTTCCTTGACGGCATCGGCAGCCTGCTTCTTGGTACCGACGAAAAGGATGTTCTGGCCGTTCTCGGAGAGCTGACGAACGAAGTCGTAAGCCTCTTCCAGCTTCTTGACGGTCTTCTGCAGGTCGATGATGTAGATGCCGTTACGCTCGCAGTAAATGTACTCGGCCATCTTGGGGTTCCAGCGGCGGGTCTGGTGTCCGAAGTGGACGCCGGCTTCCAGCAGCTGCTTCATGGATACTACTGACATTTGTTTTCCTCCAGATTTTGTTTTTTCCTCCGGGAACTTCAACCCCTCCACCAAGCGCGGCGGCAGTACCGCCGGACGCCACATGGGGGAAAGTCCGTCCCTGTGCGAAATGCTCTGATATGATACCAGAAATGTTCACGGATTGCAAGCATTTTCGGGGAGTTTTTCAAAAATATTTTCAACATCCGCTTTTCCGTTTGGGGCTGTTTTTGTTCGGGAACATTAAATATTATTTTTTCGTGGTAATTAACAAAAATTCGTTGTTATTTCTGTGTAGTTGGTACAAATTCATTTCATACAGGTCAGTTCGGTTTGACAACAACAAAATGCCGATGTAAAATAAGCCGTAACCGGGATACATCCCGATACAAAAAAATTATGGAGGAACAAACATGAAGAAACTTATGGCAATGCTGCTGGCTCTCGTCATGGTATTTGCTCTGTGCGCCTGCGGCCAGACCGCAGCCCCCGCAGAGGAACCTGCCGAGGCTCCCGCAGAGGAACCCGCCGAAGTTCCCGCCGAGCCCACCGAAAAGGCTCCCGAGGACTACACCGGCAGCCTGGTAGTCTACTCTCCCCACGACGCAGATCCTCTTGCCGCAGGCGTGGCAATGTTCGAGGCAGCATACCCCAACATCAAGGTTGAGGTCATCGCAGCCGGTACCGGCGAGCTCTGCCAGCGTGTTGTTGCAGAGTCCGCAAATCCCCAGGGCGACGTTCTGTGGGGCGGCGGCGCTGACACTCTGGCCGCATACGTTGAGTACTTTGACGCTTACGTCTGCGCCAACGACGACGTTATCGGCGATGCTTACAAGGATGCCGACGATATGTGGATAGGCGAGTCTCCTCTGCCCATGGTCTTCGTCTACAACAAGACCATGCTCGACGAGGCTGACGTCCCCACCACCTGGGAAGGCCTGTGCGACCCCGCTCTCAAGGGTCAGATCGCATTCTGCTCCCCCGCAAAGTCCGGCTCCGCTTACACCCAGCTTTGCACCATGCTCTTCAGCCAGCCCACTATTGAAGAGGGCTGGGAGCTCGTCGGCAAGTTCATCGAGAACCTCGACGGCAAGATTCAGGACAGCTCCGGCAACTGCCACAAGCTCGTCGCTTCCGGTGAGTACGCTCTGGGCGTTACCATCGAGAAGTCCGCTGTCAAATACGACGACAACCCCGACATCGGCTATGTCTACCCCGAGAAGAACTCCGCAGTTCCCGACGGTGTTGCTCTGATCAAGAACTGCCCCAATGCCGAGAACGCAAAGCTCTTCATCGACTTCGTTACCGGCCTCGAGTGCCAGACCGCTCAGAACGCTGACTGGGCACGTCGTCCCGTCCGCTCCGACCTCTCCCCCGTGGGTCTGTGCGAGCTGAGCACCCTTGACCTCGGCGACTACGACTTCGCGTATGCCGCAAGCAACAAGGAGTCCATCGTTGAGAAGTGGAACGACCTGACCGTCGGCTAAGTCTCACAAGATTAAAGTAAACTCAATCGGAGGGAGCCGAAAGGCTCCCTCTGGAGACTACCAAAAACTATAAATAAATCCCACGCGATAGAGCAGCGGGGGAGCGCGAGGGGGGAAGACCCGCCTCGCGATACAATAACCTGCCGTCAAAAGGCTTGATTTATCAAGACTTTTGAGCGGAGCAGCATTTTGAAGTCATTCAAAATGCGCGGCAGGAGAAGTGCAGTCAAAAAGTTCAAACGAACTTTTTGACAAGCGGAGGGAGCCTTCTGGCTCCCCCTGAGGAAAATTGGCTTACCTGTGCCGTTCGGATCAGGACGGTTGAGGTAAGCTAATTTGGCTGAAAGTGGAGGACAATATATGAGTAATGAAGTAATAATCAGGGAAGCGGTAAAGCGCTACGGCGACTTTACGGCTCTCAAGGGCGTGTCTCTCGACATTCACGAGGGCGAGTTTTTCACCCTGCTCGGCCCGTCCGGCTGCGGCAAGACCACTCTCCTGCGCATGATCGCCGGTTTCAACTCCATCGAGGGCGGCGATTTTTATTTCGGCGAGAAGCGTATCAACGACGTTCCCGCCCACAAGCGCGACATCGGTATGGTGTTCCAGAACTACGCGATCTTCCCCCACCTCACCGTGGAAGAAAACGTGGCCTACGGTCTCAAGGCGCGCAAGATATCCAAGGCGGAGATAGCTCCCCGCGTCAATGACGCTCTGGAGCTCGTGCAGATATCCCACCTTGCAAAGCGCAAGCCCAACGAGCTCTCCGGCGGCCAGCAGCAGCGTGTCGCGCTTGCCCGTGCGTTCGTTATCGAGCCGAGCGTTCTGCTGATGGACGAGCCTCTTTCAAACCTTGACGCGAAGCTGCGCGTTCAGATGCGCTCCGTCATCAAGAAGCTCCAGCGCCGCCTGGGTATAACCACCATCTACGTCACCCATGACCAGGAGGAGGCACTCGCCATATCCGACCGTATTGCCGTTATGAAGGACGGCGAGATCATGCAGATCGGTACCCCGAACGAGATATACGCAAAGCCCCAGAACCCCTTCGTTGCCGGCTTCATCGGCGTGAGCAACTTCCTTGACTGCGATGTTGAGGCGAAGGACGGCGTGGCGAAGGTATCCATCTCCGGCGAGCTCTCCATCGACATCCCCACCGACAAGGAGTACAGCGGCAAGGGTCAGCTCTCCGCCCGCCCCGAGCAGCTCTTCTTCGCGGATGAGGGTATGCCCGGCACCATACTTTTCTCTACATTCCTCGGTGACTTCATTGAATATGAGGTGCAGCTTGACAACGGCCAGAACCTCATCGTCAACGAGTACACCAAGGATACCGCCACCGTCCATTCCGACGGCGAGAAGGTACATCTCCGCTTCGACCCGCTGCGCGTCAGCCTCTACAAGGCTGAGTCCGGGGAGGTGCTGAGCCTGTGAAAACCAAGCTTTTCGGCAAGTGGAAGCCGGATTTCTGGTTCTTCACAAAGCTGTTCGTTATCCTGGCGATGTGCCTGTTCATCGTCTATCCGTTCTATACCATAATCACGAAGAGCCTTTTCTCAAATAAAGTAGAGGGTCTGACGCTCTATAACTTCATCCGCTTCTTCTCCAAGCCCTACTACTACAAGGCGCTGTTGCGCTCGCTCTTTGTGTGTATCGCCACAGTGTTTTTCACCACTCTTGTCGGCGTGCCCATCGCGTATCTGATGACGCGCTACAACATCGCGGGGAAGAACATTCTCCACATCTTCATCATCATGTCCCTCATGAGCCCTCCGTTCATCGGCGCGTACTCATGGATAATCCTGCTCGGCCGTGCGGGTCTGGTCGCGAAGCTCTTTAACTCCATCGGCCTTACCGCACCGACCATCTACGGGCGCGGCGGTATAATCTTCGTCTTTACACTGCACCTTTTCCCGTACATATATCTCTACACCTCCGGCGCGATGAACAGCATCGACAGCTCTCTTGAGGAGGCCGGTGAAAACCTCGGCATGGGTAAGCTCCGCCGTATCTGGACCATCACCCTGCCCGTCATTCTTCCCTCCATTCTTGCCGGTTGCATCATGGTGTTCATGACCGCTCTTGCGGACTTCGGCACTCCCATGCTACTGGGCGAGGGCTATGTTGTTCTCCCCGTTCTGGTATATAACGAGTATATGTCCGAAAGCGCGGTCAACCCATACATGGCCTCGACACTCTCGGTCATCATCGTCGCCTGCTCCCTGCTGGTGCTCATGTTCCAGAAGCTCGTGGTCGATAAGCGCAACTACATGATGTCCTCCCTGCGTCCTCCCCAGGAGGTTCAGCTCCACGGCTTCAAGCGCTTCCTGGCCTCCTTCCCCATCTGGCTCATCACGTTTGTCGCGTTCCTGCCGCAGATCGTTGTCGTGTGCCAGTCCTTCATCGAGCGCAGCTTCTCCGGCGTTGTCAAGGGCATAAACCTCAATAACTACCGCTCCATTATGTCCCGTCTCGGCCGCAACATCCGCAACACCTATGTGTTCTCCATTGTGGCGATAGTCTTTATCGTGGTGGTCGGCATACTGGTGTCGTATGTACTCGTTCGCAAGAAGGGCAAGGTCGCAAGCATCATTGATATGCTCATCATGTTCCCCTACGTTATCCCCGGCTCCGTCCTCGGTATCGGCCTCATCGTCGCGTTCAACCGCAAGCCTATCATCCTCGTCGGCACCTCCGCTATCATGATAATCTCCTACGTTATCAGAAAGCTGCCATATACGGTGCGATCGGGCAGTGCGTTCCTGTACCAGATGGATCCGTTTATTGAAGAAGCCTCGATAAACCTCGGCGTGTCGCCGATGAAGACCTTCTTCACCGTGACGGCGCGAATGATGCTGCCCGGTATCATGTCCGGCGCCGTGCTCAGTTGGATAACCTGCATAAACGAGCTGTCCAGCTCCATCATGCTCTACTCCGGCAAGACCTCGACCATCTCCGTCGCCATCTATCAGGAGGTCGTCCGTATGAGTGACGGCACCGCCGGCGCTCTCGCGACCATACTGACGCTGTCCACCATCGTTTCACTGGTAATAGTTTTCCGTCTTACGAAAGGAAAGGTCAAGATCGTTTGATGATAAAAAACGTCGTTTTCGACATGGGCAACGTGCTCATCCGCTTTGACCCGGAGCTGTTCATGCTTCGCCTCGGCCTTGAGGAGGAGGACAGAAAGCTCCTGAAGAGGGAGGTTTTCGTCTCGCTTGAGTGGTCGCGGATGGATCGCGGCTCGCTCACGGACGGGGAAGCTGCGGAGATCATCTGCCGCCGCGTGCCGGAGCGCCTCCACGACGCGGTAAGAAAGCTCGTCGGGATGTGGGACAGACCCATTCTTCCCGTCGAGGGAATGTATGAGCTTGTCGAGGAACTCAAGGAAATGGGCTACGGCATATATCTTCTCTCCAACGCAAGCTTCCGCCAGCATGACTACTGGCCGCGCGTTCCCGCCGCGAAGTTTTTTGACGGTACGCTTATCTCCGCCGACGTTAAGCTTGTCAAGCCCCAGCCGGAGATATACCGACTGCTGTGCGACAGCTTCTCCCTCATACCCGAGGAGTGCGTGTTCATTGACGACTCCACCGCCAACGCGGAGGGCGCGTACCTCTGCGGAATAAACGCGCTGGTATTCCACGGCGACGCCGACGAAATGCGCCTCAAGCTCAATGAGCTCGGCGTCAAGGTCAAATGCCACTGACGGCAAGACAAAAAAATCAAAACCACCGGTTGAACCGGTGGTTTGAGCAGACCCTATAAGGGTCTA
>CAZPLL010000089.1:0-5282 GCA_964587485.1 uncultured Oscillospiraceae bacterium
GCATGACCTGTCCGTCCATCTCGAAGGTAACGCCGTTTCTGAAATCGCCTGCTGTAATCATAAATATAATCTCCAATCTGAAAGGATTTTAATAAACACATAGCCTTAGCCAAGATATTTTACAGTATCAGACGCAATTTTGCAATACCTTTTGCTGTGGTTTTATGCGGTTTTATTTGCGGAGCACGCAAAAATGTTCCATCGGGCGTGTCCGTGTGCGTACCTTACAGGATAATGAGCTCCTTGGGCGCCTTTGTGATGACCTCACAGCCGTCCTCGCGCAGAACCATAACGTCCTCGATACGGACGCCGAAGCGCCCGGGAAGGTATATACCGGGCTCTGCCGAAACGACCGCGCCGACGGGCATGATCGCCTCGCCCCTGGGGTTCGCGTTGGGAGACTCGTGGATGTCAAGACCCAGACTGTGGCCGAAACCGTGGCCGAAATACTCGCCGTAGCCGGCCTTTTCGATGACGCTTCGCGCCGCGCCGTCGATGTCCTTGCCGGGGATGCCCGCTCTCGCCGCGGCGATGCCCGCAAGCTGAGCCTCAAGCACGACGGAGTAGACATTACGCATTTCATCGCTCGCACTGCCGACGGCCACGGTGCGGGTCATGTCGGAGCAGTAGCCGCCCTTGAGAGAGCCGAAGTCCATGGTCACGAAGTCGCCGCTTTGAATGACCTTGTCCCCGGGCACGCCGTGGGGCAGACTGGTCTTGGAGCCGGTGACAACGATGGGGTCAAAGGAATTGCCCTCCGACCCGTTTTTGAGCATACGGTAGACGAGCTCAGCCGCGACCTCGCGCTCGGTCATGCCGGGCTTTATGATCGCGAGAGTCTCCTCCAGCGCCTTTTCACTGATGCGCTGTGCCTCGCGCATATACACGAGCTCTTCCACGTTCTTCGATGCGCGAAGAGTCGAGAATATATCCTCCGCCGGCTCAAGGCACATACCGAGCGCACGCTCGTAGCCCAGATATTCGCTGTGGCTGAGCTTTCTTTCCTCGCCGCCCAGACGGGTAATGCCCGCCTCCTTCAGCGCCGCTTTGATGAGGGAGAGCAGACTGTTCTCACGGTCGTACATCTGCACCTCACAGCAGTCGTCAGAGGCAGCTGTCGCGGCCTCGATATAGCGCGAGTCGGTGATGAGCCACGCTTTTTCGCGGCCGACTATCACCGCGCCGTCGGTGAAGGGGAAGCCGCAGGCATAGCGCTGGTTCTTCTCGTCGGTGATGAGTACGGCGTCAAGCTTCTTTTCCGCAAGAGCCGCCTGTATACGCTTGATGTTGTTCATATTCCTGTTTCCTCCGATGTCGGGCGCGGGAAGCTTACAACGAATATCGACCCGCGCGGTTTATTTTGTCCGACCGCGATCGACCCGCCGTGGGCCTGCACCGCGTCGTGAACTATGCTCAGTCCCAGCCCGCTGCCTCCGGCCTCCCGGGAGCGAGCCTTGTCCACCCTGTAGAAGCGGCCGAATATGTTCAGCCTGTCCTCCTCCGGGATGCCTATGCCGGTGTCGGTGACGGTGAGGCTTATCCTGTCCTCTCCGCCGCGAAGCGTCACGGTAACGCTGCCGTCGGGCACGTTGTACTTGACGGCGTTTTCCATGAGGTTGAAAATGATGTGGTACATATCGTCCGCCGTGGCCATCACCACACAGCCGTCCTCAAGGTCACAGCGGATGCGCACGCCGCGCTCGTCGGCAAGGGGTCTGAGCGTCACGAGCGCGTCAACGCAGACCTGCTTTACATCCACCGGCTCGGGGATGATCTGTACGTCGTCGTCAAGGCGGCTGAGGTCAAGGAGCTTTTCCGTGGTGCGCTGGAGGCGCTCCGCCTCGTGGCCGATGTCGGCGGCGAACTCGCGCATGGTCTCCGCGTCCATGGCGGGGCTCTGCACTATGCTGTCCGACATGAGGCGGATAGAGGCAAGCGGCGTTTTCAGCTCGTGCGAGGCGTCGGAGACGAAGCGGCGGCGCTGTCGCTCGTTATCGTCCAGCCGCTCGGTGAGCTGGTTGAATTCAAGCCCGAGCTCGGTTATCTCGTCCCTCCCGCGTGTGACGGCACGGTGGCTGTAATCCCCCGTAGCGACTATGCGCATGGAGCGTATGAGCTCCTGTAAGCGCCTGAAAAGGAGCTGTGAAAACGCGCTGGAGAGTATGAGTGCCGCAATGACTATTGTAACGGAAACATATCGTATCCGACCCTGAATGTCAAGGATTATCTCCGCGCGCTCGCTGTCGTGCTCGCAGAGGTACACCGCGCCGTACACGGTGTTCTGAGCCGTAACGGGCATGGCGTAGCTGCTGAAAAAGGCAGAATCGGCAAATTTCGAGCGGTAGGCCGTCTTGCCGGAGAGCGCGGTGAGCACGTCCCCCACGTCGGTGACATAGCCTGTGCCGCCGTTATCGTCATAGAGGACAATGCCCGCCGCATCGACGATCATCAGTCGGCTTAGCCCCTGCACCTCGAGAACGCGCACCACCTCGCCCACGCTTTTCGCCTCAAGCCGGTCAAGGTTCGACAGTGACGCGGCAATGACAGATGCCTGTGCGCTCAGTGAGCTTCTTTTTTCCTGAAACACCAGATCGCGTGCCGAGGTCAGCGGATATGTGTTGAGCAGTATCAGCAGTATGATCAGCACCGCCGCAAGCAGTGCGAAGGATTGAAATCTTATGCTGTGCAAGGGTGCGTCTCACCTCCGTGCGGAAAGTACCGTTGCCGTCCTTCGGCTGTCAGTCCGAGAAGTAGTACCCCACTCCCCATTTCGTAATTATGTTGCGTGGGCGCGCGGGGTCATTTTCGAGCTTTTCGCGCAGGCGACGGATATGCACATCCACCGTGCGCGTGTCGCCCTGATAGTCATAGCCCCACACAAGGTCGAGCAGGCTCTCACGGCTGTAGACCTTGCCGGGGTTCTTCATAAGGAACAGGATGAGATCGAATTCCTTCATTGTGAGCTCAACGGCCTCGCCGTTTTTATACGCGGCGCGGCGCTCGGGGTCAACGGAGATATGCCCCGCTGTGAGTATCTTTGTATCGGGCGCCTCAGGCGCGGCTGCAATGGACGCGCGGCGCAGCAGAGCCCGGACGCGCACCTTCAGCTCCATTATCTCAAAGGGCTTCGTGATGTAGTCGTCCGCTCCGGACTCAAAGCCCATGAGCAGGTCGGACTTGTCACTCCGGGCCGTGAGGATGATTATCGGGACGGTGGAGAAGCTGCGTATCTCCTGACACGCCTGCAAGCCGTCCTTCTTCGGCATCATGAGGTCAAGTATGATGAGATCGTAATTTCCCTTTTCGGCCATGGCAACGGCTTCCTCACCGTCGTAGCCCACGTCCACGGTATATCCCTCGTTTTCAAGGTTGAATTTAATGCCCTTGACTATCACGCGCTCGTCGTCTACTACAAGAATTTTCATGGTTTTTCTCCGTTTCGGGCGCAGCACGGGGAGCTGTCGGCGGATGCCGGATTATTTGGTGTTGCATTTCCCCGCGGCAAACTTTATAATACTAACAGAATAGCATTATAATATTACTATATCACCATTCCGGCAAAAACGGGAGTGCAAAATGAAAAAATTCAGAAAATTTACATTATTTCTTGTCCTGTGCATGGTATTCGGCCTTGCCGCACCCGCGGCATACGCGCTGGATGAGCCGTCGCTCGTGGCGAAGGCCGTAGTGCTGGCCGATGTAGACAGCGGCAGAATACTCTATTCGAAGAACATGAACGATCAGGTCGCCCCGGCAAGCCTCACAAAGATCATGACCGTCCTTATCACCGTCGAGGCGATAGAGAACGGCGAGATATCCCTTGACGACATCGTGACCGCGCAGAGCGACTGCCGCGTCGGCATGGACGAGGACAGCAGTACCGCGGGCATCGTCCCCGGCGAGAAGATGAGCGTGCAGAATCTTCTCTATTGCGCCATGCTCATCTCCGCAAACGAGGCGTGCAACATACTCGGCACCCACATCTCCGGCAGCATCAGCGCCTTTGTTGACCGGATGAACGAGAGCGCACAGCTCCTCGGATGTACGGGAACGCACTTTGCAAACACCAACGGCCTCACGGCAAGCGACCATTATACCACGGCCTACGACTTCTATCTTATCACCCGCGAGGCGATAAAGCACCCTCTCTTCATGCAGATATGCACCACCGACTACTACGAGGTTCCGGCGACGGAGTATTGCGACCTGCGCAAGCTCAATAACTCCAACGCCCTCATGAGTGACGGCTCCATCTACGGCTCGGATTATCTCTACGAGGGTACCGAGGGTGTCAAAACCGGCTATACCCGTGCCGCGGGCTATTGCCTCATCTCCACCTGCAAGCGTGGCGACGTGGATGTTCTCGCGGTTGTCATGGGCAGTACCGGCGTCCTTAACTCCGACAGGAGTGATTACGGTAACTTTGTGGACAGCATAGAGCTCTACGATTGGGCATTTGACAGCTTCGCCTACCGTACCCTTCTCGGCACCGAGCCGGTCACGGAGGCCGAGGTAGCGCTGGCGAAGGACGGCGCAAAGGCCGTTCTCAAGCCCGCGGAGGAGGTTCGCGCACTTCTCCCGACGGACGTTGACGACAGCGAGGTCAATATCTCCACTGTCATATACGACGACCTGCTCACCGCCCCCATTGAGGCGGGGACGGAGCTGGGCGAGCTGGAGATAAGCGTCCGGGGCGAGAGCTTCGGCAGAGTAAAGCTCGTGAGCGCCGGCAGTGTTGAGATCTCCAAGACCGAGTATCTCAAGCAGAAGCTCCACGAGACCCTCAGCCACGGCTGGTTCAAGGCGCTGGTGATAATTGTTGTCATCATCGCGCTTGCCTATACCATTCTGGTGATAAGATACCGCCGTATGCGCCGCCGCCATATACGCGAGCGCCGCATGGCGGAGCAGCGCCGCCGGATGGAGCGCCAACGCATGGAAGAGCAGGCACGCGCCTACCGCGAGCCCCGCCGCGAAAGCTACGACCGTAACGGCTACCCCCGCGAAGGCTATGACCCGGACGATTATGAGCGAGATAGCTACGACCCCGACGGCTATGATTTCAACGATTACGACCCGCGCAGATAACCGCATCACGCACCACGGCCCCGAACCCCGGGGCCGTTTTCTTATCCGAAAGCTCATCATCTGATTTTTCTGTAGGATTGAAATAGGCCACGTCGTTCAACGTAGGCTGAGGCTACAATAAGAGGTTTTGTGCAAAGCCTGAGACTGTCAAAAAACTATAAACAAATCTCACGCGACAGAGTAGCGGGGGAGCG
>CAZPLL010000090.1:0-5259 GCA_964587485.1 uncultured Oscillospiraceae bacterium
CGTTGTCGACGCCGGCAAGTGCCGTATGTATATGCGCAACGTCGGAGAGTTCTTCAACGATCAGGTCGAGAATGCCGACCTCATCGTTCTCAGCCGCACCGACACCGCTTCAGCGGAGAAGATAATGACCGCCGTTGAGCTCCTCAAGGGGCTCAACACCCACGCCGGACTTATCACCACTCCGTGGGCACAGCTTGACGGTGCGCAAATCCGCGCTGCCATGGATGAGAACGGCCTGAAGGCTGAGCTTGAGCACATGGAGCACGAGCATCACCACCATCACCATGGCGACGGGGAGGATGAATGCTGCCACGGTCACCATCATCACGAGGATGAGGAGCATGAATGCTGCCAGGGCCATCATCACCATGACGACGAGGAGCACGAGTGTTGCCACGGACATGATCACGAGCATCACCATGACGACCACGACCACGAGTGCTGTCATCATCACGACGAACATGAGCATCACGAGCATGATGAGAACTGCACCTGCGGCTGTCATGACCACGACCACGAGCATCACCACCATGCCGACGAGATGTTCACGAGCTGGGGCATGGAGACTCCCCGTAAGTTTACCGAGAGCGAGCTGAGAGCCATCCTTGACAGGCTTCAGGACGAGGCGAGCTACGGCATCATTCTCCGCGCAAAGGGCATCGTGGACGCCACCGACGGGGAGTGGATATACTTCGACTATGTTCCCGGCGAGATAGACATCCGCCGCGGAGCCGCCGCGGTTACCGGACGCTTCTGCGTCATCGGTTCCAAGATAAACGAGCAGGCACTGAAGGAGCTGTTTAACATTGAGTGAAACAAAAGACATTCCGGTATATCTGTTTACCGGCTTTCTTGAGTCCGGCAAGACCAAGTTCATACAGGAAACGCTGGAGGATAAGCGCTTTTGCAACGGCGAGCGCACTCTTCTGCTCGTCTGCGAGGAGGGCGAGGAGGAATATGCCCCGGACCAGTTCGCGGACAAGAACGTCTTTATCCGCATCGTAGAGGAGCAGAGCGAGCTGACGACCGAAAGCCTTACGAAATTCCTTGCCGAGACCCGCGCTCAGCGCGTAATCATCGAGTATAACGGTATGTGGCTCCTCGACGGGCTCTACGGTGCCATGCCCGAGGAGTGGACGGTGTATCAGGAGTTCCTCTTTGTTGACGCGAACACCTTCCTAACCTATAACGCCAATATGCGTCAGCTTGTATATGACAAGCTCAAAAGCTGTGAGCTTGTGGTTTTCAACCGCTTCAAGCCCGGCATGGACAAAATGGAGTTCCACAAGATCGTCCGCGGTGCCTCCCGGCGCAGTGACATTGCCTATGAATACGCGAACGGTAAGGTGGAGTACGACGATATCGAGGACCCGTTGCCTTTCGACCTTGACGCTCCCGTGGTGGAGATCGCCGACGAGGACTACGCCCTCTGGTACCGCGACATGGCAGAGGAGCCGAAAAAATACGAGGGCAAGACCGTTCGCTTCAAATGCCGCGCGCTTGTGCGCAAGAAGCTGCCCTCCGGGAGCTTTGTTGTGGGGCGTCATGTTATGACCTGCTGTGTGGAGGATATCCAGTTCGCGGCTCTGGTGTGCCAGTGGGATAAGGCCGACACAGTGAAGGACGACACATGGATGATACTCACCGCGAAGATAAACTTCAAATTCCACCGCGCCTACTCAAAGAAGGGACCCGTCCTCTCATATATAAGCTCCGAGTCGTGCCCCGAGCCGAAGCAGGCGGTTGCTACCTTCTACTAAATCAACATCCCACAGGAGTGAGATAATGGAAAAAACCTTTACGCGAGAGGATACCCGCGCCATGAAGGGAATCGCGGTCATTATGCTGCTCATCGGGCATCTGTGGCCGTTTACGGACAGGCATCCGGTGGGCTTTGCGTGGACTGCGCCGTTCGGACTGTATGACCCGCGCTGGATAGAGATAGTCGGCTGGGCGGCGCATATCACGCTGTATGTCTTTCTGTTCCTGGGAGGGTACGGGCTGTGGCACCAGCTTAAAAGAGGAACGAAGCTTCACAGGGTGTTGATGTCTCTGTACCGGAATTTCTGGAAGGTATTCGTTATCATGATACCGATAGCGTTCATCTTCTTTTCAAATCAGCCGACAGACTTTGCGGTGGATGCCTCGCTGTGCAACCGCTATGCCGAGTTTTCGCTCCGTGACCTTGCGATGAATTTTCTTGGGCTTGAGTTTACCTATAACAGCGAATGGTGGTTCATCACGGCCTACGCCGCCGCGACGGTGACGGGGTATCTGCTCATCCTTGCACTCGGCAGGAGCAAGAGCTTCTGGGTCGATGCGGCCGCCGTCACGGGGCTCGGTATGCTTGTCATCCTGATAAACTCGCAGGAAAGCGCAGGCCATGTGTTCTCTATTTTCGACAATAACTTTATTGCCCAATATCTCTTTAACAGCAACGCTATCCCGTTCTACATGGGCATAGTCTTCGCAAAGCATGACGGTCTTGCGCGTCTGCGCGCCATAATGGAGGAGTACGCAAAGCCCGTGCGTGCGCTCATCGCGCTTATCGGACTTTTCCTCATCTTCGTCATCCGCCAGACAAGCGAGGTGACCTACGATATGGATGTGCTGATAGTGCCGCTTTTTGTCGTGCTGTGCATGACGCTTGTCGATCTCCTGCCGCCGGTAAAAAAGGCGCTCGCGTACATCGGGGGGCACTGCAATAACATCTGGCTCGTCCACCCGTTCTACTGTTTCTACTTCTACGCGGCGACAAGGATAGTCTACTGCACGACGGATCCGTTCCTTTCACTCCTCATCCTTCTGGGAATGAGTCTCGGTACCTCCATCGTCATTGACGCCTTTTACTCAGCACTGCACAAGCTGTCCTCACACATAAAGAAATCCACGGTAAAAGCATGATCACAACCAGACGGGCGGCCGATGACCGCCCGTAATTATTAAGGATACATAAACATGAAATACAAATGCCTCGTTTTTGACCACGACGACACTGTTGTGGACAGCACTGCGACCATACATCAGCCC
Organism: uncultured Oscillospiraceae bacterium; assembly: GCA_964587485.1. GTDB lineage: Bacteria > Bacillota > Clostridia > Oscillospirales > Oscillospiraceae > Limivicinus. Next base: position 3,031 of record CAZPLL010000090.1, read on the forward strand.
GCCTTTGAAGCATTCCTCGCCATAAAAAGACCCGGTATGCACTGCCCGTTGGATGAATACTTCAAGAAGAACTTTCACCCCGGCTTCCTTGAGATGTGCCGTGAGGACTTTAACATGAGCGATGAAGAGCTGGTCGAGGAAACGCAGTTCTGGCAAAGCTACGTCAAAAACCACATCCCGAAGGTCTATCCTGGCATAAGGGAGATCATGGAGCGCCACAGGGCGGAGGGCGGACTTATCTGCGTTGTTTCGCACTCGTTCGAGTATAACATTGTCCGTGACTATGAGGCCAACTCTCTGCCGACAATCGACGCGGTGTTCGGCTGGGGTGAGCCTCCCGAGAGACGCAAGCCCAATCCCTATCCGCTCGAGGAGATAATGTGCCGCTTTGACCTCAAGCCCTCGGAGCTCCTCATGATCGACGATCTCAAGCCCGGGTACGATATGGCTCAGCGTTGTGGCGTGGATTTTGCCGCCGTCGGCTGGTCGAACGACATTCCCGACATAGAAAGCTTCATGCGCGAAAACTGCCGTTATTACTTCAAAAGCGTTGATGAGCTTGACAGTTTCCTGCACTGATATCCCGCGTCGACTGTGCAAACGGAGAATAATTACCGACACGCCTTGACATTTTGCGTTAATCTGTTATCATTCTTTTATCTGCACAATGGCGCAATATACTAAAGGGGATAAGATATGGAGAACAAAATGGAAAAGAGATACGGCCTGCCGACCGCTATCTCGATGGTAATAGGCATCGTTATCGGCTCCGGCGTTTTCATCAAGGGCGGAAAGGTCCTCGCGCTCACTCAGGGCAATATGCTCCAGGGCGTTCTGGTCGTCGCCCTTGTCGGTATGATATGCATTATCTGCTCGCTGGTCTTTGCGGAGCTCGGCTCCAAGTACGAGAAGGTCAACGGTGTCGTTGACTATGCCGAGGTCGCTCTCGGGTCAAACTACGCGTATTACGTCGGCTGGTTCATGACAACGATATATTATCCGTGCCTTGCGGCCATGCTCGCGTTCTTCTCCGCGGTGTTCTTCGCCGAGCTTTTCGGGATCCCGGGGCTTGATTTCTTCGTGACCGGCACCGTCAGCTCCGAGGTCGTGGGTCTCGGTGCGGGCTTCCTCATGATCGGCTACGGCATAAACACCCTCAGCCCCAAGCTTGCCGGCAAGCTTCAGGTCTCCATGACCGTCATCAAGCTTGTGCCCCTTACCCTCATGGCGGTGGTCGGCATCATCGTAGGCCTCTCGAACGGCACTACTGCGGCAGTTCTCGACTATGTAAACACTCCCGAGTACGCCCAGGCCATAAAGGACGCCGGATATACCAGCTCCTTCCAGGGCGTTTTCGCGGGCGTTTCCGCCTTTGCCTTTGCCTACGAGGGCTGGATAATCGCGACCTCCATCAATTCCGAGCTCAAGGACGCGAAGCGCAATCTCCCCATCGCGCTAATATTCGGCTCTCTTTTCTGCACAGTTCTCTACTGCCTGTACATATTTGCCATGAGCTCCGTGGGTGATGTCGGCACCATCATCGGCACATGGCCTCTCGGCGAGGCACTCCCGCGCATAGCGTTCTCCAACATCTTCGGCAATGTTATCGGCACCGTTGTCTATGCGTTCATAGCCGTCGGCTGTCTCGGCGTCATGAACGGGCTTATCATGGGCTCCTGCCGCGGTATGTACTCGATCTCCGCCCGCAACATGGGGCCGAGACCGGAGTTTTACGGGGATATCGACCCGCAGAACAAGTTCACCATCAAGTCCGCCGTTGTCGGCATGATGCTCGGTGGCTTCTGGTATGGATGGACTACCGTTATCTGGATGTACGGCCCCGACTTCTTCGGCGGTCTGCACAACTGCGCGTGGCTTGCATGGGAGCCTGACGAGATATCCATTATCAACCTCTACGCCATGTATATCCCCATGTTCATCGCGCTGATGGTGAAGTGTCGTGAGTTCAATTTTGTCAAACGCTATATCCTGCCCGCGCTGGGAGTTGTCTGCTGTGTGTTTATGTGCTATTGCTGCTGGGTCGGCAAGGGCTACCGGCAGGTGCTGGGCTACCTCGTGTTCCTTGCGATAGACCTGTTCATTGCATTCCTTGTGAAGGGAAAGAGTAAAAAAGTCGAATAAATACCGAAAGCCGCCCGGGGTATAACCCGGACAGCCGAAAAGGCGATAATAAACCCCCAGTTCAACTGGGGGTAGGCAAAAAAACTT
>CAZPLL010000091.1:0-5093 GCA_964587485.1 uncultured Oscillospiraceae bacterium
TATCTTTCATGCAATGAAAGATACCGCATGCGGTGCCGAAAACATTTTGTTTAAGCCGCAATGGAATGATACTGTATATTGTGGATCTTGGCTTTTTTCAACTATAGCGATTACAAACCATTGTAATTATAGCATGGAGACAATAAAATGCAAGTGTTTTATCCGGAATTTCGCGCCGGTGTATGTGCATATGAACGTCGTCGGCAAACAAAATTATTGCCTGCGTTACATTTGCCCGCAACGCGCTCTGCGTCTCCCCCGCCCGAACGGTTTTATAATAGTATAGGACAGCAAAAAAGCCCGTCCGTTGACGGGCTGATGCCGTGTATCGCAAATGATACACGGCCTTTTTTCGTCTCGTGCGGCTTGCGGTCTGACGCATACTGCACGACAGCATCTTATTATTCGTCGGCTTCCGTTTCGTCCCTTACAAGGATATATTTTTCTCCGTTTTCGACGATAGTTATCTCAAGCTCATTATCGGACAGCACGCGAAACACATATATCTCGATCTCGCGCGATTTCCCGTTCTCGTCCTCATCCGAACCGACGAGCGAGCCGCGCACGAAGTCATATGACGCATATGAATCGTCCAGAGGCAGGTTTGTATTCCATGTCAGAGAATCCTCCGACAGCTCCACGCGGAAGAAATTCCCCGTGTCATCCGCCCAGCGCCCGTTGAGGAACACGAACGCGCGCGTGTTATTTGCAAACACATAGCGGCTGTTCAGCAGCACCTCATCCAGCTCACGGCTGAGCCTCGTAAAGCTCGATGCCTCCCCATCCGAAAGACAGGTTATGACCATTTCATCCTCGCCGACGATATCAAAGGAAAAGAGCTCGACACGCGAGGACTCGTCCTCCGCCTCGTTCATGAAGCCGCAAAGCACGCCCTCGTAAAAATCTATGTAATCACACGCGGCGCTGGGCAGATCGGAGCTGAAATCGGCACTCCCCGCGTCTGCGCCGACAAAGGCGAAATAATTCCCCGCGTCGTTCATCCATATGCCCCTGAGATAAGCAAAGGCACGATCCATTCTCCAGAAAACATACGTGTTATCAAGATTTTCCTCGTCAACCTCAAGAGTATCGCGCACAAAGAGGCTCTCCGTACCACGCAGGAGTTCATGCACCGTGATCGTGTCCTCATCAACATACTCAAAGAGGAGCACTTCACATTCCTGTCCGCCGTCATAACCGCCGATGAGCACCCCGTCGCGCATAACATAGAGGTCGCACGCGGGGAGCGGAATGTTTGTCCCCCAGACGATAAGCACTCCGTTGCCGCGCGAGGCCGTGATATACTGGCCTCGGTCATTCGTCCATGTTCCCTCGAGAAAATCTATCGAAGTGAGGTCGGAGTGAAATACCCCTCCGCTCCCCTCCGCCGTCTCCGGCTCGGCGGTGCCGTTGCCGCAGCCGCACATGAGAAGGCATACGAGAGCGCTCATTACGGCAAGCGCCGCCATCAGTTTTCTTTCCATTTTTCCCGCCTCACATTGCTGTCAGTTTCATGATTTGTCAAAACACAGGTGCTTCGGATGGAAACACCTGTGTTGTTGTTGATCGATCACCCCGGCTGACACACGTCATGCCGTTCATCACCCTCCGGTTCAGGTGCCCGGAGTCGTCACATCAGGGAGCTCGGAAGTCGCTCCCCTTTTTCGCGCGCGATACGGCGCGCATAATTTACTTGATGATGATAGCTGTCTTGCAGCTTCCGTCGCTGAACTGGAATACGATCTCATGCTCGCCCTCGGCAAGCTTTTCAAGGATCTCTGCGGAAATAACAATCTTGCCGTCCTCGTCAACCGTGAATTCGACCTCTTCGCCGTCTATGGTGACAGTGATGACACCGTTGCCGTCATAGTTCAGGGCGAAGGTAAGTCCGTCGGTGTTGTCGGCAGTCCATGTCTGCTCGCGGCTTTCCTCAAGGACAACATACTTTGCGGGCAAATACTGCACCTCGGGCTCCGCGACAGTCGTCACGGTCTCGCCCGCCTTAACAAGCTGGCCGTTTATCACGATATCCTTGCCGGTATCGTTGATGAGAGTTATCCCGGCGGGAACATTGCTTATCTCATCGGGTGCCTGAACGATGCTGATAGCGCCGCTGGTCATGGCGACCTCATAGATAGTGCCATTGACAAGCCATTGGCCATTGCAGCTTGCAACGACTGCGTCCTCGTCAACGTAATCCTTGATTTTTTCGTCACTGTACAGACCGCCGTTGAACTCACCCGTTGTATCCGGTCCGCTGAGATTTCCGAACATCGAAGCGCCAAGGCTTCCGTTAAATTCGCCGCCGTTGATAACGGTATTACTGCTCCAGAACGTCCCTATCGGAGTTTCATTGCGGCCGGTCGCAGACTTGGTGGTGAATTTGCCGCCGTTGATAACGAGCTGTTTACCGGTGTATTTATTCTCATTGGCTATAGTCACCGAGCCGTTCCCCATAGAGACAAACGTACCGCCATTGATCTCGCACTCGTAGTAGTTATCAACCGCGTTAGACCACGAGGTAAACTCGCCGTCATTGATCACGAGAGTACCGTACATATAATTGTAAACAGCCTTATTGGCAATAAATCCCTCGGTTGCCCCGAAGGTGCCGCCGTTTATTGTGAGCGACGCGTCGCCCCAGTCGGAATGAGCCTCGCCGTTCATCGTCTTGTTGTCGCCGCTGACCCAGCCGTTGGTTATCAGCGTTCCGGAATCACTGCCATTATTGCCCTTGAGGACGGTAACGCCCTCCTCAATGGTCATGGTGCCCTGGTTGATGATGCTGTAACCGGCGCTGTTCTCGCGGCTGTAGGTGCCCGCGACAAGCTGTGCCGTGCCGAGGTTGATGACTGCCGCACCTGTCACGTTTGCCTCCGTGCTGTGCGCGGACTGGCCGTGAGTATTAATGACCTTGCCGCCGCCAACCGAATCAACAACGGTGAGGTTGCCGTAGTTGGTTATGGTAGCCTTGGTCACGCCATCGGAGCTTGAGAGAGTAAAGCCGTTAAGGTCGATGGTGATGGTCTGCCCCTCGGCTATGGAGATGCTCTCCTCGTAGCTCTTGTCGAGCTTGATGGTGATAGTCGTCGTCCCGGCATCGTCGATCTGTGACTGGATGGGGGATGCGGTAACGCCACGGAGTGCGCGCTTCGCCCCCTCCGCGCCTTCACCGTTGGGTTCTGCGGGAGTTGCGGGCTCTGCGGATACCGAGGGCTCTGCGGGAGACGCGGGCTCTGCGGGAGACGCGGGCTCTGCGGGTGCTGCGGGCTCTGCGGGTGCCGAGGGCTCTGCGGGTGCCGAGGGAGTGGCCACCTCCTCCGCATAGGCACAGGTCGGGATGAGCGCAAGGCATACTATCAGAGACAATATGAGCGCAAATACCAGTTTCTTTCCTTTCATTACTTTTTCCTCCTTTCTTCGATAATTATATTAACTCCGCAGGGCGGAGGTAATACCGCGTTTATGCGCCGGGCATACCGCGGGCGCAGGGTAATTAAGGTTTATTATCTTTCATGTAAGTGAAAGATACCGCATGCGGTGCCGAAAATATTTTGTTTAAGCCGCAATGGGATGATACTGCATACTGTTGATCTTGGCTTTTTTCAACTGTAGCAATCACAAGCCATTATAATTATAGCATGGGGACAATAAAATGCAAGTGTTTTATCCGGAATTTCGCATCGGTATATGTGCATATGAACGTCGTCGGCAAACAAAATTATTACCTGCGTTACATTTGCCCGCAACGCGCCCCGCTTTTCCCCCGCCCGAACGGTTTTATATAATAGTATAGGACAGCAAAAAAGCCCGTCAACGGACGGGCTTTGAGACTGTCAAAAACCATAAACGACCCCACACAACAGAGCAGTTGGGGTGCGCGAAAGCGCCTTGCCTCTCCCTTTGGGAGAGCTGGCGCGCCGCAGGCGTGACTGAGAGGGTCGCTTCTACCCTTTAAGGATTTACCCTCTCAGGCCGAAATCAAAGATTTCGTCCAGCTCCCCCCAGAGGGGGAGCCAAGGCCTTGGTGCTTCTTTGACACACTGAAAGCCCGTCAACGGACGGGCTTTTTACAATGCATATTCAGAGCTCCACGGTGTTCCATTCGGAAGCTTCGCCGCTCGTGCAGAGGCGGTCATAATAGAGCGCATAGGTCAGGCCGAAATACGGCTTCGTCCATATCTGCACGAGATATCCCACGACGGGCATTATGCCGAGAAACCACCAGCCGATGAAGCTGAGATCCAGCCCCAACAGCTCCCACTTGTGTCCGCGCATCATTTTCTTACTCTCGCGGATGCATTGCAGGGGACCGTACTCCGGATGGTCGATCAGGATATAATATGCCATGCGGTATCTGTAGGCCGCAATAAATCCGGGGATCACGAGCAGGCACGACCAGAGTGCGATGAAGATGCTCTGGAGTATACCGATAACTATGATCTTCCAGAAAAAGCCGAAGCCGTCAAGCAGATTCTCAAAGCAGGCGCCCACGCCGCGAACGGTGTTGAGCAGGAAGATCATAAAGCCCACCGAAACGATGCTCATGACGGCGTTGAGCATAAACTCGACAAGATACGCCGTGGCCGACGGGCTGACACGCTCGAGATATTCTATGGCATACTCATAGTTGCCGTTCATCACGTGCTCCGTGTACTGGGCAAGATTCTCCTGCGTGAGTCCGCCACCGAGTATTCTTGCGCTCAGATACGAAAAAATCGCGCTGACCGCGAAATACACTATCCCGACGAGGACGGGACGCGGTTTAGACTGCGCCATACATGACCGGGCGCGTAATTTCAGTTCACTGCCATTCATTTTATTCCCTCCGAAATATTTCTGTGGGTCAACTATATCATTCCGTTTTATGTATGTAAAGCGGGAAATATAACATTTTCGGAAAAAAATCTTGACAAGGTAATGTTGTGATGCTATTATAATCAGGCGTTCCAGAGATGCGCGAGTGGTGGAATTGGCAGACTCGCTAGATTCAGGTTCTAGTGCTCACTCCGGGCGTGCGGGTTCAAGTCCCGCCTCGCGCACCATGGCGAGTGTTCTTACAGCATTTGAAGTGCTGTTAAGAACACTCGCTT
>CAZPLL010000092.1:0-5042 GCA_964587485.1 uncultured Oscillospiraceae bacterium
GAAGTCGAAAACACTGGGCAAAACAATAGTGCGAAGGCACATATTATTCTGATACCAGTTATAACATTGGCCACGAACTCACTCCTTCCCAACATCTAATCCGCTGCCCGAAAACGCCTTTACTATCGAGTTGCCGGATTTGTTGTCAACATTTTCCTCTTTCAAAAATCACTTCAAAATCTCTGACATCCAATCCACACACTCAATTTGCGTTATCTAATCCAAGGTTACAACCTGACGCATATTTTCGCAGTAGATATGTTTCCATATAATAAAACCGAGCTTTTTCAGAGGTTAAGCGTTACATCCCAACTTCCTAAAAAGCCCGGAAACACGCCACTTCCTGTCACTTATTTTTCATTTCTTGTCATCAACACCACGCACTCGACATGGCTTGTCCGCGGAAACATATCCACGGCTGTGGCCTCAGTGAGCAAGTAACCGTAGGCGTTAAAGCGTAGAATATCCCTCGCGAGCGTAGCGGGGTCGCAGGAGACATACACTATCCGCTCGGGCTCCATTGAAGAAACCGCAGCTATCGCCGTCTTGTCCATGCCTTTTCTCGGCGGATCGACTACGACGACATTCGGCCTCAGCCCGGACGAAGAAAAGCTCTCAGCCGCAGCTCCGGCGTCTGCACAGATGAAGCTGACATTTTCAACTTCGTTGGCGGCGGCGTTTTTCTTTGCGTTTTCTATGGCTTCGGGGACGATCTCCGCACCAATGACCTTTTTTGCGTGCCTCGACAGGCAAAGACTTATCGTCCCCGCACCGCAGTACAGGTCGAATGCGAGAGGCACGTCCCGGGGAAAGGCGTACTCGACCGCTTTGGCATAAAGCTTTTCGGCCTGTGGTGGATTTATCTGGAAAAAAGCCTGTGGCGCTATCTCAAACTCAAAGCCGCAGAGAATATCACGAAGCTCCGCTTTGCCCCATAGTGTATGAAAATCTCCGGCAAGCACTGTGTTGCCTCGGGTTTTGTTTACGTTAAGAACGATTCCCGTCAGCTCGGGACACGTGGAACGTAGTGCGGAAACAAGAGCGGAGGTTTCCGCGCCGAAGCCCTTATTTGCGACAACGCATACTACGGCGTCGGAGGTGTTGACCGCGACACGGGAGAACACATGGCGCACCACACCGCGACCCGACTGCTCATCATATGCGGGGATATCGTGCTCACGCATGAATGAAATGACGGTCGAGGCGGCCCGCTCGCTCAGCTCACTTTGAATTAGGCAGCTTTTGACCTCGGTTACTTCATGACTGCGTTCACGGAAAAAGCCACTGACAGGACCGTCGTCGGCCTGGGATACAACAAAAATGCCCTTGTTTCGATAACGTGAAATACTTTCGCTTGGGATGATCTCACCCGCGGCAACAGTCTGCTTTCCTATGCGACGGAGTGCGTCGTTGACCCGGCCTAACTTGAATCTCAGCTCCTCCTCATAGCTCATGTGCCATGTGTCGCAACCGCCGCATCTGCCGAAATACGGGCAACACGGCTCGACGCGGGCAGGGGAGGGGTCAAGTAACTCCTCGACCCTGCCGTAAATTGCGGTCGAGCTTACTTTTACAAGTCTGACGCGGCACCTCTCACCCACGATAGTTTTCGGCACGAATACAGCACGATTGTCGATATGACATACGCCGTGCCCTTCGGAGGAATAGCCCTCAATCATACAATCATATGTTTGATTTTTTCTTAAATTATCCATATTTTCATAGTAACATATTTTTTCTTCGATATCAATTATGGAAAAGATTTAATACATATTATTTTCAAAAATTCAGATAATAGTGATACCTTAACAGTGGAGGGCAAAAATGAAAAAAATCATTTCATGCATTATTATCTCGACGTTTCTTGCGGCGACACTTTGCGGCTGTGGCAGTAATAATGACGTCAAAGACGATCACTCTTATACGGATAAGCCTGCGGAAACCGCGATGATAACTCCCGAGGCATCTATGAATGTGGATGACGGAGTTGTCAATGACAGGGACGGCATCATCGACGATGATTATACCGTCGATGGCGAGCAGGACGTAGCGGGTACAAACAGAGGAACTTCCGGCAATGTCACGGGCGACACCTCAAAAGGTACCTCCGAGAGTCCCGCGGTTCCAACTCATACCGACAAGCCGTAATGAAAATACTGACAGAGCTGAAAAATGGCTCTGTCAGTGTTTTTATACTTGAATATTGAAGAAACTCGGTTTATCATATGGGAAAAAGGAGGCATAAGAATGAGCTACATACCAACACCGGAACAGGCGGAAGAGCTTGTAAAAAGATATAATAAGGATCCGTTCCATATACAGCACGCGGAAACCGTATCCAAGGTAATGGGTGAGTTTGCCCGTGAGTACGACAGCGAAAGGGTGGACTTCTGGCGCACTGTAGGTATGCTGCATGATATTGATTTTGAGCTTTACCCGGAGCAGCACTGTGTCAAGGCGCGCGAGCTGCTGCATGAGCTCGACATTGACGAGGAGGTTATCCACGCTGTCATTTGCCACGGGTTTGGGATATGCATTGATGTGGAGCCGGTCAGCTATATGGAAAAGGTTCTTTTTGCGACGGATGAGCTGACAGGGCTTATTGGCGCAGTCGCGCTTATGCGTCCGAACGGAATATCCGATATGGAAGTCAAGTCCGTAACAAAGAAGTTCAAGGATAAAAAATTTGCCGCAGGCTGTTCGAGAGACGTTATCCGCCGTGGTGCAGATATGCTCGGAATGGAGCTTGGCGAGCTTATTTCAAAAACCATTGACGCGATGCGCGCCTGAGCTCACACATTAATACCGGTGTCCCGCATGATGCTTCGCAGTGTTGCAAGGTTATCCTCGCCGATCTCGCAGAGCGGGAGGCGTAGTTCACCGCTGTCATAGCCCATAAGCTTCATTGCGGCTTTGACCGGGATGGGATTTGTCTCGATAAACAGCGCCGAAAAGAGTGAAGCATACTTTGAGTACAGCTCCTCCGCGGCGGAGAAATTCTGCTCAAGACACAGCGCGCATAGCTTTGAGACTGCGGCGGGGAGTATATTGCTCGCAACGGAGATAACACCGAGCGCGCCGAGCGACATCATGGGGACGGTGTTATCGTCGTTCCCGCTCCAAAGGAACAGTTCATCTCCGCATTTACTGACTGTGGATGCGATTAAGCTGAAGTCTCCGGAGGCTTCCTTGACCCCGTTGATGTTCGGGTGCGCGGAGAGCGTCCTGTAAGTGTCCGCGCTTATGCTCATCCCTGTTCTGCTGGGGACATTATAGAGGATCATTGGGATATCGACCCTGTCGGCAACATAGCTGAAATGCTCGATAAGTCCCTTTTGGGAAGTCTTGTTATAATACGGGGTGACCATTAATATGGCATCGGCTCCGGCGAACTTCGCATCCTCCGCGTGCCTGAGCGCGGTCTGTGTATTGTTGCTGCCGACTCCGGCGATCACCTTCATCCGCCCATTCACGTCCCTTACGGTACGGCGGACAAGCTCCTCATGCTCATTCGAGCTGAGCGTGGCGTTCTCTCCGGTCGTGCCACATACGACTACCGCCGATACGCCGTTTTCATACTGGAAGTCAATATTGCGTCCGAGCGCCTCATAATCTATCCCGCCGTCGGTGAAGGGGGTGATTATCGCGGTGCAAGCGCCCTTGAAAACAGGTGTTTTAACCATAACGTCCTCCTGAATTTGATTTTTACGACACAAACAGACTATTCGGCAGGACGCAATGATATACATAGCCATTGAAAAAAATTCCCGAGTCTGTTATAATGCGACCGTTATTTTGTTTGTAGGCCGCCGAGCTGCGGCGCGTTGGAGCATAAAACATGAAAAAGTCCGATTTTTATTTTGATCTGCCCGAAAGACTTATCGCGCAGACCCCAGCGGAAAAGCGCGACCACTCGCGCCTACTGCACATTGACAAGGTCACCGGAGAGCTGGAGCACAGGCATTTTTTTGATCTCCCCGAATACCTCAATGAGGGGGACTGCCTTGTGCTGAATGACTCCCGCGTCCTCCCCGCGAGGCTTATCGGCTGTCGCCCCACAGGCGGGAGCATTGAGCTTGTTCTTCTGCGCGATCTGGGAGACGGAAGCTGGGAATGTCTCAGCCGTCCGGGAAGAAAGACAAAGCCGGGAACGGAGATCATCTTCGGAAACGGAGAGCTTACCGCGACGGTGGAGTCCGTGGCCGAGGGCGGCAACCGAATAGTCCGCTTCCACCATGAGGGCATTTTCCTTGAGACTCTCGAGCGTCTCGGCAAGATGCCGTTACCCCCCTACATAAAGGAGGAACTGAACGACTCCGAACGTTATCAGACGGTGTATTCCAAGGAGCTTGGCAGTGCCGCCGCGCCTACTGCGGGACTCCATTTTACGGAGGAGCTTCTTGACACGATAAGGGCAAAGGGAGTTAAGATTTGCTTTGTGACGCTCCATGTGGGGCTCGGTACGTTTCGTCCTGTCAAGGAGGATGAGATTGAGAACCATGAAATGCACTCTGAATTCTGCGTGGTTCCAGAGGAGACCGCCCGTATTGTTACGGAGACCAAGCGAAACGGCGGGCGGGTCATCGCTGTCGGCACTACATCGTGCAGAACACTGGAGAGCTTCTCTGCTGAGGATGGTACACTTGCACCCAACTCCGGATGGACGGATATTTTTATCTATCCCGGCTACAGCTTCAAATGTGTAGACGCGCTGGTAACGAATTTTCACCTGCCGGAAAGCACGCTTATCATGCTTGTGTCCGCCCTTGCGGGACGTGAAAATGTTCTTAATGCCTATAAGGTCGCGGTAGAGAAGGAATACCGATTCTTTTCCTTCGGGGACGCGTGCCTCTTTTCGTGATAAAGGAGAATTGAATTGTACAAGCTTTTGAAGCAGGAGGGACATGCACGCAGAGGCCAATTTGAAACGCCTCACGGCACTGTTCAGACTCCCGTATTTATGAACGTCGGTACACAGGGCGCGATCAAGGGTGCGTTATCAGCAAGAGACCTTAAAGAGATCGGCTGTCAGGTCGAGCTCT
>CAZPLL010000093.1:0-4977 GCA_964587485.1 uncultured Oscillospiraceae bacterium
TTTGCCTACCCCCAGTTGAACTGGGGGTTTATTATCGCCTTTTCGGCTACAAAAACATAAAACCGCCCTGACGACGCAGGACGGTTTTATGCATGGGTTAGGAGAAAGGAAAGTATGAGAAGTAAGGAAAAAATCAGGATCGCATAAAAAGGCTCACGACAAAGACCGGGAGCGCACATATCCCCATAAGCACCAGCAGGAAAATGACTCCGGTCGTTCCCGTGATGAGGAGCTTGAAAAACACCGTGAGCAGACTGAGCGCCACACCTATCGCAGTCGCGATGAGATTAATACGGATGGCCACATACATGCTCCTTCCCGTGTCCGCCATGTGAGTCAGGGGAGCGAGACCCTCGCGGCACACCACTGCGGCGACCTTGCTGTCCTCGGAGGGGGTGGCGTCGGAGATAGCGAAGCGCTCGACATAGGGCGGGAAGTCGTATCCGTCGGTTGCCACGTCGAAGGTAGTGTGAAGCATATCCGGCGTTACGTTAAAGTCGCGTATTGCGAAGATCGGGTGACGGTTTGAACGCATCAGACTTGTCAGCGCGTAGCGCACCTGCGGCTGTGCGGTATACTTCATATTGAAAATGCCGTACAGAACACCGTTTATTGCAAGCAGGACACTGCACTTGTCCACGAGACGGTAGGGGATACGAACGTTCATCAGACGCATGAGATCGGTACTGCCGCAGAGAATGGTACACCCCTCAATGATGCCTTTCATGCCACCGCCGGAGAGATACTCAAACTCCTCTACCTGCTTCATGGTGTAGCCCTTGCGTTGCATGATCTCGGCAAAGCAGCTTGAAACGCTGGAGCCTGCCGCCGTTAGCATCGTCCCCGCATAGGAGATAACGGTTTCGGCGGGCTTATCGGCGAATATGCGGATGTTTTCAAGCTCAACACTGCCCTCGGGGAACAGATCGCGGTCGGTGACAATGAGGTTCTGACTCGTGCCGACATCGCACAGCCCGGACCAGCCCGCAATGGCCGCGCCGCTGTCAAAAATGCGGTTAGAGCCGATAAAGTAGGGGAGGGCAAAGCTCAAAAGCGCGGCAAACGGCACCGCAGGGGAAAAAATCGCGGAAAAAATATATACAATGTCAACGCTGTGCTTTTTCACAAGAGCAACTATCAAAGAAAAAAGCAGAGAAAAAAGCACTATAAATGGGCTTATTTTGATGAAGAGAGTCTCATCGGGGGGAGCTTCCTCACAGCGGCGGACAAAACCCTTATAGGATCTGACCGACTTGAGGAGCGTGACATCGCCCGCGTTCACATCGGTCTCGCCGGTGACGGTATAAATGCGCCTGGCTATGGCCGGGACGCGGATGGCCTTACGCATACCGCGCGCACTGAGCAGTGACGAGAAAAGGAGTCCCAGCAACGACAGCGAAGAAAGCACGCAAAGCGGGATATGCCGGGTGACCGCGGGAGCCTGCGCAACAAGGACCGCGTCGATTGAGGTAACGATGCATGAGATGAGCACGAGCGCGTCCGCGCCGAATCTCATCCGACTCATATTCATCACCGCGCCCGTGAGCACATCCAGTGCCAGAAGCATAATGTTGAGCTGACAGGCAAGCAGCATTACCGAAGCCACGCGAACATCATTGAGCATACCGGGAACGGGCAGACCGACCGACATCCATATCATTATGACCAGCAGGACCGCCGAGATACGACAGCGCAAACGAAGCGAATGAATGAATGAACCGTAATATTTGAATGCGGCCTTCGCGCCGACCTCGGAGCCGAGATCCTCCTCGTCGTCCTCAGCGGTAGAGACAGTGGGAGCCTTACCGGGCTTTGAGCTTCCACGCAGGCGAAGAAGCAGTCCCGACAGCTCTCCGGCGATAAACTCCCTGAAGCTTGAGGGAAAGTCCTGATCGTCTACATAGCCATCGTCACCATCGAGATCCGAACCATGTGCGTAGTTATCCTCGTCGCTGAAGTCGCGGAAGGTATCCACAAAGGGCTCGTCATCTCCGACGTCTCCCGCGGCGGAAGCATCGTATTCGCGCTCCCTTGCTTCATAGTGAGGAGCTTCGCCGTATTCCGTGTCGTGTACGGGAGTATATGTATCGTCCTTTTCGGGATAAGTCTCGTCGTGATATTCCTCCGGCGCAAAGTCTCTCGCCTGCGCTGTCTGAGGGTTACGGTGGGTGTAGCGTCGATCCTCCTCGGCTATTCCGCCCCCGGAGGGGATGTTGTCAAGCTTCGGAACGGATGAGTTTTTTTTGCGTCCGAAAAGACCGCGACCGCGCTTCTCATCTACGAAATAATCGTCATTCGGTTCACCTTCCCCGGCGTAGTGGGAGGGGATGGCGAAGCCCTGCGCCTTTTGGGTATATGCGGGGTCGGCGCTCAGGTCGACCTCACTGCCGTTGTAGTACATCGAACTGCGTCGATGTCTGCCGCCCAGATTGAAGCGGGGGTCTATCTCGACATCTCCCCTGCGTTCGGCAGCAGCGTTTTCTTCGACTATGTAGCGGGCGTAATCGTCGTCATTGAGCTTTGAAAATATACCCCTTGCCTCGTCCTCCATTTCGGAAACGCGGGAGCGGGACTCCTCCGAAACGGGATCCTGCGGCGCATACTGTGGCTCGTCGGGAGGGGTATACCGATCGCTTTCATATGTGTAGTCATCTCCGGAGGAGGTGTACTCCTGCGCGGAGGCGTTTTCAGTGAGGCTGTCAAGATAGCTTGCTATATCCGACAGGACGTCTGTCTTGTCCTCGGCAAAGGACGAGACGCCTGCGCCAAACGACGCGGTCGTGTCGACACTTTCGCGGCTGTCGTCACCATAGTAATCCTTTATTATATCGTCCAGCGTAATGCCGCCGAGTGAGAATTCGGACTTGACGTATTCATCCTGTGTCCAGGCGCTCATATGATCAATCCCTTCGGTGCTGTAGTGTGGATGAGAGCGGCCGACATCACAGACTGCGCTGACGCAGTATCTCGTACATGGTGATGGCGGCGGCGTTGGAGGCGTTGAGAGAGCTGACCTGCCCCTTCATCGGCAGGCTGACGATAAAGTCGCAGTTTTCCTTGACGAGGCGCCCCATGCCGTCTCCCTCTGAGCCGATGACCAGCGCGACCGCGCCGGAAAAATCAGTGTGCCACAGGTCGCTTTGCCCGTCAGCCGCGGTGCCGTACACCCACAGCCCGCGGGACTTCAGCTCCTTTATCGCGGCGGGCAGGTTTGCGACGCGCGCAATGAGCATATGCTCGGCCGCGCCCGCGGAGGCCTTACCGACATTCGCGGTGAGCCCGGCACTGCGGCGCTTCGGGATGATGATACCGTGCGCGCCCGCACACTCAGCCGAGCGGATTATCGCACCGAGGTTGTGCCCGTCGCTTATCTCATCGCAGACGATGACAAACGGCTTTTCGCCACGCTCGTCCGCGAGCGCGAGAATATCGTCGATCGAGCAGTATTCCCGAACGGCGGCCAGCGCGATAACACCCTGATGCGCGTGGGTCTGGCTCATAAAGTCCAGCTTGCGACGGTCGCACTCCACGACCACGATGCCATTTTCACGCCCCTTGGAGGCGATATGCCCGAGAGTTTTATCCACGTCGCCCTTTGCAATATATATCTTGTCGATCGCACGGCCGGCACGCAATGCCTCAATGACAGCGTTTCGACCCTCGATGACATCATTTCGTAACCAATTTTCGTCCATATATAGCCTCAAATAATTAATTTGTCTACATAATACCACAAGATTATGTAAATTAAAAGAGTTATTTTTGCCATTGTGAGAAAATTTTTCAAATTTTTCATAGACTTTGTGTTAATATAAATGTATAGTTATCTTATTGTGCGGAATGGATGGAGCCCATCCCTGCACGGCACGTTTTATTTGGGAGAGTTTACTATGAAAAATCCGCGAGGCTTTATTGAAAAGTTCAGCTATGAGCATCCGAGGTTCGGCATACCGAATCTCATGAAATTTGTGGCAATAGCGAACATCGTTTTCTGGCTGATAGATGCTGTGAATCCGTTGCTTTCAAGCTATCTTGTTTTCTCACCTTATCATATTCTTCACGGGCAGGTGTGGAGGCTTGTTACCTTTGCATTAATGCCTGCGGGCTCCGGTGTGCTGACGTTCATCGCGGTGTATTTTTACTACTGGATAGGCTCTACCCTTGAGCGCTACTGGGGAACGCCGCAGTTTAACATATACTATTTCAGCGGCATTATCCTGACTGTGCTCTACGGCTTTATCATCTATTTCACGACAGGCATCAACATCGGCGTGACGGCGGAGTACGTTTACCTTTCGATGTTCTTCTCCTTCGCGGCGCTCTTTCCGGATATGCAGGTGCTGCTCTTTTTCATCATTCCGGTAAAAATGAAGTGGCTTGCGCTGGTTGACGCGGCGTTTTTCGTCCTGTCGGTCGTGACGAGCTCGTTCCCGGTGAATCTGTTGCCCGTCGTTGCGATACTGAATTTCTTCATCTTCTGCGGGGGAGACCTTCTGCGTGCCATACCTCGCAGGCCGAGCGCCAATACCGTCAACTTCCGCCGCGAGTCTCAGCGGATAAAGCGTGAACAGTCCGCAAAGCTCTACAACCACAAGTGCGCCGTCTGCGGTCGGACAGACACGGATCACCCCGAGCTGGAGTTCCGCTACTGCTCACGCTGTGCCGGGTATCACTGCTTCTGTCAGGATCATATAAACAATCATATCCATTTTACGGAATGACTTGACAATCCGCGCCGTTCGTGTACAATACGAATGCAACTTAATATGCCTTATCAAGAGTGACTGAGGGACCGGCCCTGTGAAGTCCGGCAACCTGCGTAAGCAAGGTGCCAAATCCGGCGGTATTATTATCGAAAGATGAGGAAACGAATCTCCACACACCGCCGTAACGCGGTGTGTTTTTCGTTCCCCGGCAGAAAAGGAAAGACCAGCTATAAAAAGTCAATAGGGAAAACGAGAAAAGAAGGATAATGGT
>CAZPLL010000094.1:0-4554 GCA_964587485.1 uncultured Oscillospiraceae bacterium
CAGAGTTCTCAGTATGAGTCATCTTTTTTGGAATCTTTATTTTACAACTTACAGTCACCCCCAAATAATACTTTTTCCTTGTTAATAAACGTGGAATATGGTAAAATACACTGTAAGACATTGTACGGAGGCGGGGCATGGAAAAAAAGCGATTCATCGAGGCCGGGCGTATCACCAATACACACGGCGTTGCCGGCGAAGTGAAGATCGAGGTCTGGCTTGACAGCCCGCGGTATTTCAAAACCTTCAGGCGTATCTTCATCGACGGCGGCGAGGTGGAGATAGTTGCCGCACGCACCCATAAGGACTTCATCATCGCAAAGCTTGAGGGCGTGGAGGACGTGAACGACGCCATGCGGCTCAAGGGGCGCACGGTGTATATCGACCGTGCGGACGCGGCGCTTCCGCGTGGGGGGTATTTTCTCTCGGACATTATCGGCGCGTCGGTGCTCGATGAGCAGGGGAACGAGATCGGCAGACTCACCGAAATAATGGAGACTCCCGCTTCAAACATCTACGTTGTGAAGGGCGAGACGGAGCATCTCATCCCCGCCGTGCCCGAATTTATCAAGTCCACCGATGCCGACAACGGTATCATTACCGTTCATCTGATAGAGGGAATGTAACAGCAATGCGAATAGATATAATGACGCTTTTCCCGGATACGCTCAATGCCGTCCTGCACGAGAGCATCATCGGGAGAGCCGCGAAAAAGGGCATAATCGAGATAAACTGCGTACAGATACGCGATTATACCGAGAATAAGCAGAATCAGGTGGACGACTATCCCTATGGCGGCGGCTGGGGCTGCGTGATGATGGCACAGCCGCTCAAATCCTGCCTTGACGATATTATGTCAACCGCAACAGGGCGCCGAAGCAGAGTCATCTACATGACGCCGCAGGGACAGCCCTACACGCAGGAGACTGCCAAGCGCCTCAACCGCGACTACGATCACCTTGTGCTGGTCTGCGGACACTACGAAGGGATAGACGAACGCTTCATCGAGGAGTGTGTGGACGAGGAGATCTCACTCGGGGACTTTGTGCTCACCGGGGGAGAGATCGCGGCGATGGCCGTGGCGGACTCGGTGTGCCGTCTGGTGCCGGGCGTGCTCGCGGACGAGGAATGTTACACCGGCGAGAGCCATTGGGACGGCCTTCTTGAGTATCCGCAGTATACCCGTCCCGAGGTCTGGCAGGGGAGAGCGGTGCCGGAGGTGCTCCTCAACGGAGATCACAGCCGCATAGAGGCGTGGCGTCGGCGCAAGCAGTTTGAACGCACCATGACAAAGCGCCCGGATATGTTCGAAAAGCTGAAGACAGAAGACAAAAACGACCTCAGAATACTTGAGGAAATACGCAAGGACGCAAAGCGCGTAAAGCTCACGGAGCCGCTTTCGTACCGTCCCGCGACGGAGGCGGATCTGCCGGAGATCGGGCGTATCGTCGAGGATGCCCGGCGCGGTCTGCGACGCTTTCATGTGGACCAGTGGCAGGGCGACTACCCGACGGAGGAGATATTTATTGAGGACATACGTCGTGGAGAGTGCTTCGTGGTACTGCACGGCGAGGAGACGGCCGCGTTCTTCACGCTCTCCGTTCGGGAGGAGGCGTGCTATGCTAACATCACCGACGGAAGGTGGACGGAGGGCATGGCATACTGTGTCATACACCGCGCGGCCGTCGCGGCGAAATATCGAGGCACGGGGATATCACGCTTTCTTATGAAGTGCGCGGAGCGGCAGACAGAGGCCTCTGGAAGACGCTGTATACGCGCCGACACACATAAAAAGAACAAGCCGATGCAGACGCTTCTGCGCGAATGTGGCTACCGCTACCGTGGAAATGTGACGGTAGACTCCGAGCCGGGACACGACCCGGCACGTCAGGCTTTTGAAAAGATATTGAAAAAGTGAGGAAACACAAATGAACAGAAACGAAAAATTCTACCTTGTCATGGCTGTGGTCTATACGCTGCTTTCGGGTGCGGTCATATATATCGTGTTCGCGATGAAGCTGTTTTCGCTTACGGGATTTTTACTGTTGTTCCTTGCGTTGCTGTGCGCGACGGGACAGTGGCTTCGCTTCCGCAAGGCTCACGATCAGCGCCGTGGCATCGTGCGCACCAGAAAGATACCCAAGTTCGTCCCCATGCCGGACAGGGCGGCGGAGAAGCCGGGGACAACAGGCGTTACGGACGCTCCCGCCGGGGAGGAAAGCAATGGAGCTGACTGATATAAACGCGATAAGGGAGCTCCTTGCCCGTCACGGCTTTCACTTCTCAAAGTCCATGGGGCAGAACTTTCTTGCCGCATCATGGGTGCCGCGGCAGATCGCGGAGTCAGCCTGCCTTGATGAAAATACCGGAGTCCTTGAGGTCGGGCCGGGAATAGGCTGTCTGACGGAACAGCTTGCACACAGGGCGAAAAGAGTCGTCTCCGTGGAGCTGGACAGGTCGCTCGCGCCCGTGCTCGCTGAGACTCTCGGAGACTGTGACAATGTGGAGATCATATTCGGCGACGTTTTGAAGCGGGATCTTGCGGCGCTCGTCGCGGAGCATTTTGCGGGGCTGACACCACGGATATGCGCGAATCTTCCGTATAATGTCACAAGTCCGTTGCTCACCGCGTTCATCGAGGCCGGATGCTTTGAAACGATAACCGTGATGATCCAGCGTGAGGTGGCGCGGCGTATCTGCGCCGAGCCGGGAACGGCGGACTACGGCGCCTTCGGTATCTTTGTCGGCTGGTATATGGATACGGAGTTGCTGTTTGATGTGCCGCCGTCGTGCTTTATCCCTCAGCCGAAGGTCACATCCAGCGTCATCCGACTCACACGCCGCGCCGAAAAGCCCGTTGAGGTACGCGACGAAAGGCTCATGTTCCGTATAATTCGTGCCGCATTCAACCAGCGGCGCAAGACGCTCCTCAATGCCATATCCTCACAGCTCGGCGAATTTAACAAGGAACAGGTAGAGAACGCGCTGATTAACTGCGGCCTTGATCCCAGAATACGGGGAGAAATACTGGATATTGGTGGTTTTGCAAAAATTTCGGATGAATTGTACAGTATAAACGTGTCGGATTTGTGAGTAAAATGCATTGATTATTTTTACAAAAATGTGATATTCTAAACGATGGCTGAATGCCGAAAACAACTCTTAGTTTTACATTATTTATGATAGAAAGGATCGAAAAACAAATGAGCAAAAAGTATGTGTATCTGTTTTCCGAAGGCAATGCCAAAATGCGCGAGCTGCTTGGCGGTAAGGGTGCAAACCTTGCAGAAATGACCAACATCGGTCTCCCCGTTCCCCAGGGCTTCACCGTCACCACCGAGGCCTGCACCAGGTATTATGAGGACGGACGCCAGATCAGCGACGAGATCATGGCCGAGATCATGGAGTACGTCGAGAAGATCGAGAAGATCAACGGTAAGAAGTTTGGCGATCTGAACAATCCTCTGCTCGTCTCCGTCCGCTCCGGTGCGCGTGCCTCCATGCCCGGCATGATGGATACCATCCTTAACCTCGGTCTGAATGATGATGTTGTTGCCGCCATGATCGCCGGCAACCCCGATCCCAAGTTCGAGCGTTTTGTCTACGACTCCTACCGTCGTTTTATCCAGATGTTCTCCGACGTCGTTATGGAGGTCGGCAAGAAGTATTTTGAGCAGCTCATCGACAAAATGAAGGAAGAAAAGGGCGTTAAGAACGACGTTGACCTCACCGCCGCCGACCTCAAGGAGCTCTCCGAGCAGTTCAAGGCCGAGTATAAGGCACAGCTCGGCGAGGACTTCCCCTCCGACCCCGTTGTCCAGCTCAAGGAAGCTGTCGAGGCCGTTTTCCGTTCCTGGGACAACCCCCGCGCCAACATCTACCGTCGTGACAACGACATCCCCTACTCCTGGGGTACTGCCGTTTCCGTCATGCCCATGGTATTCGGCAACCTGAACAATAACTCCGGCACCGGCGTTGCGTTCACCCGTGACCCCGCCACCGGCGAGAAGAAGCTGATGGGCGAGTTCCTCGTCAACGCACAGGGCGAAGACGTTGTCGCCGGCGTCCGCACTCCCATGCCCATCGCTCAGATGGAGCAGCAGTTCCCCGAGGCATTCGAGCAGTTCGTCAAGGTCTGCTCCATCCTTGAGAACCACTACCGTGATATGCAGGATATGGAGTTCACCGTCGAGAACGGCAAGCTCTATATGCTCCAGTGCCGTAACGGCAAGCGCACCGCACAGGCCGCTCTTAAGATCGCCTGCGACCTCGTCGATGAGGGCATGATCTCCGAGAAGGAAGCTGTCCTTATGATCGACCCGCGCAACCTTGACACTCTCCTCCACCCCCAGTTCGACACCGCGGCTCTCAAGGCGGCTACCCCCATGGGCAAGGGCCTCGGCGCCTCCCCCGGCGCAGCCTGCGGCCAGATCGTATTCACCGCTGAGGACGCAAAGGAATGGAAGCAGAACAAGAAGAAGGTCATCCTTGTCCGTCTCGAGACCTCTCCCGAGGATATCGAGGGCATGAAGGCCGCACAGGGCATCCTGACCG
>CAZPLL010000095.1:0-4359 GCA_964587485.1 uncultured Oscillospiraceae bacterium
TGCCTACCCCCAGTTGAACTGGGGGTTTATTATCGCCTTTTCGGCTACAAAAATATGCCCCGCGGCTTACATGAGCCGCAGGGCATAAAACGCTTATTCACGGATAAACGCCATGAAGTTTTCCTTGTTTTCCTTTGCTGTCGTGGTCGGACGGCCGAGGTCTGCACGCGCTCCGATAGCACATTTCACCTCAATAAAGCTGAGCTCGTTCCGTTCCTTTGCCTTGCTCAGCGCCGCGTCAAGCGCCTCGAGACTGTCAACACATACGGCATTAGGGTATCCGCAGGCTTTAGCCACACCGACAAAGTCAACATCCCCTGCGACATTGGGCATGCCGCCGACGCTCTCGTGTGCTTCGTTATTGATGACGATGTGGATGAGATTTGCGGGATGATTACTGCCTATGACGGCCATCGCGCCCATGTGCATCAGCGCCGCGCCATCGCCATCGATTACCCAGAAGCGTTTCTCCGGCGCGTGGAGTGCGAGCCCCAGCGCTATGGAAGAGCTGTGACCCATCGAGCCGACCGTGAGGAAGTCACGCTTGTGTGGCTGGCCGTATGCTTCCCGCGTTTCAAACAGCTCGCGCGAAGCCTTGCCGGTGGTGGATATGACAGGGTCGCTCCCGGAGACGGCGGTGATATGCCGGATTATCTCCTCACGAGTAAGACTGTGGGAGTTCTTGTATGTGACCTTGCCGTCATACTTCAGCGCACCCTTTTTGACCACAAAGGCCACCTGCTTCCCGGCGTCGAGCAACGGACGAAACGCGTCCATCGCGGCGGCAGCTTCAGCCTCGGTAGTCTCCTTTGAGATAATGAAGGTCTTTATATCCATGTCCTCAAGGAGCTTTACGGTGACCTCACCCTGATAGATGTGCTGGGGCTCATCATGGACGCCCGGTTCACCGCGCCAGCCGACGACAAAAACACAGGGAATACCGTAGACTTTGTCGTTCATGAGAGAAGCGACGGGATTTATTATGTTTCCCTCGCCGGAGTTTTGCATATACACCACAGGAATCTTCCCTGTTGCCAGATGGTAGCCCGCCGCCAAGGCCGCAGCATTTCCCTCGTTGGCGGCGATGATGTGCTGTTTTGAGATACCGTAGTTCTCAATAAGATAGCTGCACAGGTTCGAGAGCAGAGAATCCGGAACACCGGTGAAAAAATCAAATTCCTTCAGAAAATCAAGAGTCATGACGGCATATCCTTTCATAAAGACTGCGGACGGCGGAGGCGTCCAGCGCAACAGGATTGTTCTTCAGCCGTTCGAGATTAACGGAGGCAGCAAGAATGTCGAGTTCCCCATCTGTTGCGTCTATGTATTTCGCCATTGAAAGCTCATCCATCAGCCCACGGAAAAGTGCGGGACCCTCTTGCGCATACTTACAGCCCAGATTTACCGCAATATCGGAGAAGGTGTCACACAGAGCATCGGTTTTTCCGTCGGCTTTTAGCATATATTCCCAGACCTCGGGCAGTACCATCGCCACGGCGTGCCCGTGAGGGATGTGAAAGAGCGACGTGAGCTTATAGCTCATGGCGTGAGGCGCGGTAGTGGCGGTGATGTTTATAGCCTGACCCGCAAGATTTGCGCCCAGCATTATTTCCGCCGCCGCGTCGGGGTCGCCCGAGAGATATGCGCGATAATTCGTGATGATCCTGCTGACGGCTTCACGGGCATAGTCTCTGCTTTCCGCTGTGGCGTGGGGGCTCCACCATGACTCGATTCCCTGACAGAGCGCATCAAGCATTGTGCTTTTTTTCTGGTATGCGGGCAGATCGCGCAGTACGGACGGGCATAGCAGCGCGTAGTCTGGGCGTGTGCTGTCGTTCCCCACGGAATATTTTTTACCCTCAAAATACAGCACCGCATTGCGAGTGGACTCACTGCCCGTTCCGGCAGTCGTCGGAATGGCGATAAGAGGAGTCGGGGATGGCATGAAATCCTGTTCAAGGTAATTTCGCGAGGGGTCAAGGACGGAAAACAGCTTTATGCACTTCGCCGTGTCGATGGCACTGCCTCCGCCAACGGCAAGGATCGCGTCACAGCCCTCGCTGAGGAAAAGCTCAAGCCCGGAGAAGATATCCTCGTACGTCGGATTGGGCGAAAAGCCTCCGAATCGCACTATGTCCGCGTCGAGAGAGAACACGTCCTCTCTCAGAGAAAGACGGTCAAACGAGCCGCCGCAGACGAGCAGAAGCTTTTTTGTTCCTCTTTCGGCGATGATCGCCGAGAGCCTTGCGCGGACGCTGCCGCCGAAGAATATCTCCTGTGTCATGCTCATTCCTCCGGGATAAGGGTGAGTATCTGCTTAATCGGCATACACATCAGCTCGTCGGCCTCCTGCGCGCGGTGGTTTTCGAGTATCATCTGGGCGGTTTTCTTCATGGCGGGGAAGCCGCTTCGCGTGAGCTGGTTTGCATAGATAATAACGTTTGCGCCGCGAGCCTTGAATTCATCCTCGTAAACGGAGTTGAAGGAGGTCGGCACAAGAACAATAGGCGTCACGTTGTCCACAGCACGGAACTTCTCGATGAACTCGAATATTTCGGCGGGGTCTTTTCTGCGCGAGTGTATCATTATGGCATCCGCACCGGCGGCGGTGTAGGCGTGAGCGCGTGTCAGCGCGTCCTCCATCCCCTGCTCGAGAATGAGGCTTTCAATGCGGGCACAGATCATGAAATCCGCGGTTTTCTGAGCCTTTTTGCCTGCGGCTATCTTTGCGCAGAAATTCTCTATGGTATCCTGAGTCTGCTTTACCTCGATGCCGAAGAGAGAGTTTTTCTTCAGCCCCGTCTTGTCCTCGATTATCACCATGGAAACGCCCATGCGTTCAAGACTGCGGACGGTGTAGACAAAGTGCTCCGCAAGGCCGCCCGTGTCGCCGTCGAAGATAATGGGCTTGGTCGTGACCTCCATTATGTCGTCAATGGTGCGAAAACGGGAAGTCATGTCCACAAGCTCAATGTCCGGCTTGCCTTTGGCGGTGCTGTCGCAGAGTGAGCTGACCCACATGGCATCAAACTGGTAGGTCTTTCCCTCCTGCAAAACCGTAGTCTTTTCGACGATAAGGCCGGTTATGCCGCTGTGAGCCTCCATCGCGGTCACACAGCCCTTCATTGCAAGGAGCTTTTTTAGCCTTCCGCGGCGCATATCAGGCATGGAGAGCTGGGCGCGGGAGAGTCTGTCTAACTCGTCGTACTTTGCGTTGTGTGAGTAGGGAAATTCCACCAATTCACCGCCGTACTCGGAAAGAACGCTGACAACCTCGTCGCGGACGGGGCGCTGGAAACCGTTTACCCAGTCGTCACCGTGAACGACATAGTCCGGTCTGAGCTGACGGAGAATGTCGGCGTAGCTCAGCGTTTTCTGCTCGACCACACGCTCGACGCCGCTGATGTTCTCGATGAGAGACTTGCGCTCCTCAAAGGGAATGAGCGGGAAGCGCTTGTAGCTTGCGACCGCCTCGTCTGAGAGCACGCCGATAGTAAGATGACCGAGCGTCTGAGCCTTTTTGATTATTGCCATATGACCGCTGTGGAGCATATCGGCGGAGAAGCACATATAAACGGTTCGTTCGGCAACGCCGGAAAGCTGTAACGACACGTTTACCATATCCTCCGGAGTGTCTATCTCGGCGCAGAGCTTATCTTTGATATCCATGGCATATACCTCACATTCATCGGAAATAGTATTGAAAGCGTTCTCGGCGTAGCAGCTGCGCTGACCGCCGTCGCAGAACTCACATATTTTGTCAAGCCACATCACCCAGTCGCGCCGCAGAAGCTTATAGAGCGGCTGAGCGGCCATGGCATCGTCAAAAAACTCAATGCCGACCCTTTTGATCCTGCCGTCATGAACCACTGCCTTGAAATCCTTTTGCGGCAGGGGCAACGCGGAGCTTACGGTCATACAGCTTGCGGGAGTTGCAAGCGCGCACGCGAGCACGCTCTGCTCGAAAACGAGGTCTCCGTGCATAAGCACTATGTCGTCGTCACGCAACAGATCCTCGGCACAGCGGATAGACTGAATGTAGTTTGTCTCGGCAAAATCGGGGTTTAATACAAAGCTTATCTCCAGCGGGAGAGCGAGAGAGCGGCAGTAATCGCGCAAAACGGAGTCAAAGAGCCCGGTAGTGATGACGACCTTAGTTATCCCGCAGAGCGAAAGCAGACGCAGCTGGCGGCTCAGAATGGTTTCGCCCGGCGCGATTTCAGTCATGCACTTGGGATGCTCGCTCGTGAGCGCACCCATGCGCCTGCCCACACCGGAATTGAGTATAAGAGCTTTCATGTCACGTTCTCCTCGTATAATATAGTTACGGTTTAAGATATGTGGGGAAACCGCATAAAA
>CAZPLL010000096.1:0-4319 GCA_964587485.1 uncultured Oscillospiraceae bacterium
ACGTTACCGGCGTCATCTCCCTGCCCGAAGGCGTTGAGATGTGCATGCCCGGCGACAACGTCGACATGGACGTCGAGCTGATCACCCCCATCGCCATTGAGAACGGCCTCCGCTTCGCTATCCGTGAAGGCGGCCGTACCGTCGGCTCCGGTGTTGTTATCGGCATCAACGAGTAATTAATCCAATAAAAAAGTGCATCCTCCGGGATGCACTTTTTGCGCAAAAAATATTGTGTACGACCCGTCCGCTCTGACGGGTCGTACACAATATTTCTATCTTATAAGGATTTTTTACGCCTTTTCCGAGGCCAGCAGGCACACAATCATTCCGACTGCGGAAACGGCCGCGCCGACAAGCAATGTTGAGCGCACGGAAAGCGAATCGAACATTATACCACCAAGAAGACTTGAGAATATTCCGCCCAGCGTGGTCATGGCGTAGCTTACTGCCTGCCCTCTTGCGGAGTCCTTGTGTGGGACATACTTGTTAACATAATCGACAAGCGCGGGGGTGAGCAGTGCGTAGGACAGAGCCTGAAGCGTGTGCGCCGCGAACAATCCGAAAAGGCTGGTGGACAGGGCGATACTCAGAGCCTTCAGCGCAAAGAACGTCGCACCGACCCTTACACAGCGCGGACAACCGAATCTGCGACTAATTCCGGCATAAAGAAACATGACCGGGAGCTCAGCCATCGCCATATAAGCACAGAGATTTCCCATGTCCTTTGTCCCGCCGCCCACGTTTCTGACGATGTTTATGAGAAAGTTATCGATCAGATGGTGTGTAAAGAATAGGAGTGCCACACCAAGCATAAGTATGCAGAAACGGCGGTTCTCCCCGATAAAGACGAGCATGGAGGAGCTTTCCTCACCACTCTCCCGTACACCGTCCTGTGCCGACTCTCTGCGGCCTTTCGAGCCGAGAAAGAGTAAAACGAGCATCTGAAAGACAGTAAACACTATCCCGGCACCAACAAGGAGCTCCGATGAATAGCTCTCGACCAGCCGACCGAGAACCACTGCGGCCACGGCAAAAGAGAGTGACCCGATACCACGGGCAACACCGAAATCAATATCGTAGCCACACCCGTTCAGATCAAAGCAAAGCTGAGTTATCAGCGGCACCAGACAGGTGTTCACCGCTATATACAGGCTGTAGCACACCGAAACGACCATGGAACGCCCGGGGAAAATACGAAATGCCAGAATAAGCATAAGCTGGAGCGTCAGCAGTATCCCGAGCATACCAGAGGTGCTCAGCCTTTTCGAGCGGTCTACTATCCCGCCGAGCGCGGGCGAGAGGAAAAACGCGGCGGTACTGCCGACGGCTATGATCACTCCAAGCTGAGAGTTTGAGTAACCACGGCCCTGTAAAAAAACCGCGGCACTGCTTATAACAACATACAGCCCCATCCAGTAGCCGCCCTGAGCGAGTGCGTAGGCGATGTTCATAACTCTGTTTTCCGCTTTCAATTTACACCTCCGTGAACGCTGCCGTATGGGTGTGCGAACCGCGTTCTCTTTGAAAAAGTCAAAAACACCCTCAGGCCGCCTGACACGGGAAACCATGCGTCAGACGGCCTTGCTGGTATTTTCGGTTTTATCCCTGTAATTCGAGGAAACCGGGGAGCGGATGAATATTCACCCTGTCGAGAACGCCCGAACGTTCACCGTCAAGCGACCACTCAAGCTCAGGTGGATTGTCAACGACAATATCAATGCCGTGGACAAACTCAATATAGGGAGAGGAGTAATCCTGCGTAAGAAGTCCGCGAACAATATTGTTCAGATCGATCATTGTTTTTGGCGCGTGGATAAGAAGGACCTCAAAAACGCCGTCGCAGGTATCGACTTCCGTTGTGGGGAGCTCGATGGTTCCCGCAACGGACAGAGAGTTGCAGACCGCACCGAAAATATAATCGCCCTCGTATACCACACCGTCAACTGTTATTTTCATGTGAATCGGCTTTATTTTGGAAACGTCCTTTATGCCGTCAATGAGGTATGCTGCGTGGCCGAGCTGGTTTTTAAGCTTCTGATCCGTGGTGTAGGACAGCCATGAGAACGCACCGAACGCGGCCACATAGGTGAAATAGGAATCACCGAAAACCCCGATGTCATAGCGCTGTTTTTTTGAGGAGGCGATATTGAGCGCGGCCGTGGGGATATCCGTGGCAAGATTGTGCGACGCGGCGAAGTCGTTGGTACTGCCGCAGGGGATATAACCGACAGGAACGTGGATATCCGCGCGAGCGAGCCCGGTTATGGTTTCGTTCAGGGTGCCATCTCCGCCGGTACAGCAGATAAGCTCATAGTCACGGCCGTACTTTGCGGTGTATTCGGTGGCATCTCCGCGCTTGCCCGTGACGAGCAGAGTGGGTGCGTAGCCGCCGTCCATAAACGTGCGGGTGATGTCGGCAAGGTGCTTTAATATCATCTGTTTGCCGGAAACAGGATTGATGATGAGAAGAGCGGGCTTGAAGTCTTTGTAGAGTTCCATTTTAGATTCCTTTCATGATCATGGACGCGACGCGGATGCAGAAATATGCGGTGGGTATTGCAAAGAGAAGACTGTCGGCGCGATCAAACATACCGCCGTGACCGGGGATGAGATTGGAGAAATCCTTGACGCCGATCATGCGCTTGATGAGAGACTCGGCAAGGTCACCGATCTGACCGAGCGTGGATGCCAGAACCGCGGTAACGATGCATACGGCGAGCGGCAGGGGAGAGTAGAGACTTCCGAGCCAGGGGATATCCGCACACAACAGCCCGAGCCCCCATACGATAAGTCCGGTCAGCACAGAGGAAATCGCGCCGCAGATCGACCCCTCCCAAGTCTTGTTCGGGGAGACCGCCGGAGCAAGCTTGTGCTTGCCGAAGCGCATTCCGCCGAGCATGGCAAAGGTGTCACATATCCACGTGGAGAGCATTGCCAGCACGAAGGTTTCAAACCATATGTCGCTGACACCGATGACCATGAGCACCGCAAAGAGTACACATGGATAGGCAAGCCCGGCCACCGTGTCCAGTGCGCCGTTACCACTGACGGTTTGTCTGAGTATGCCGGACAGGAGAGCGAGATACACGCCCGCAATGAAGCACACGACGTAGGCAAAAAGCCCGGCGTCCAGTATTGTCAGGAGCGCCTGCACGACAAGATAGCTGACCATCACCCAGAGCGTACAGCGTATATTGAGCTTTTCGAGATTGACGCTCAGCTCATATGCACACAGTATACCTACCGCGGCGAAGAAAAGCACTCTTGTGATGGGGGAGAGAAGAATACAGGCAAACGTGACAACGAGCATTACGATTGCGGACAGGACCCTTGTCCTCATTAACTATCATCCTTTTCCTAAAAAATATTAAACAAAAATTTAATGGAAATTAAAACACTCCAAATATAGCACAATTTGTACGATATCTCAACAGACACTAAAGGCGTTTTTGGATGAATAGAGGCAAGTTTGCAAAAATTTAACAGTTTCTTTTCCGCGCACCTCCGAGGCTCCGCACATATCATAGCCCATTCTGTGGGAGAATTATAGCCCTTTTGCTCACATAGTGTCTGGCCTGCAATTTATCCGTTCCAAACATCGGGGGTGTGATTATGGACTATGGCCATGTGCGGGTATCGACAAAGGAACAGAACGAGCACAGACAGCTCATCGCGCTGACGTGGTGCGGCCTTTCGGAGGAGCGCGTCTGTATGGACAAGTAGTCCGGAAAGGATTTTGAACGGACACAGCATCGGCGGCTGATGGACAGGCGGAAGGACGGCAATACTCCTGTCGCCAAGAGCATCGACTTGACTGGTGGCTTTGACATCAAATCGATCTTGCTACAGCAAATTCACATTACGGCAGAGTAGATATTGGTAGAATTGTAGAAAGCCAAGGCTCCGAAAGCATCTTGTACGCAAATAAAGGAATATCAAAAAAAGATAGACATTCAAAAAACAGAAATTATGAAGATCTTTTTTCAAAGTAGAAATCAGCTCATAAAAAGAGCTAACTGACTTGATCTAAATCAGTTAGCTCTTTTGCCGTTGAGAAACTTCTGCGCAGAATGTCAGACAGACGTTTATCGTTGCCCCAGCGCATGGAATAAGGTCGCCCGAAAAGCCCGTGGGGGATTGTCTGAACTGTAATGCGCTGACGGAGTAAACCGCTCTTCTTTGAATGTTGCCCCGGAGAAAAACCATCGCTGACCGGATTCAGTTATATCATGCCCGCCCCGCAGTCAGCTATCATATTCCGTGGCGAAGCAGGTATCGCTCAGGCAGTCGGCGAGGCCGGTGAGCACAGCCTGCACACT
>CAZPLL010000097.1:0-4266 GCA_964587485.1 uncultured Oscillospiraceae bacterium
TTCTGGACGAGGCCACCGACCCCTGGGGCATCAAGGTCAACCGCGTGGAGCTGAAGAACATCCTGCCTCCCAAAGAGATCCAGAATGCTATGGAGAAGCAGATGAAGGCCGAGCGTGAGCGCCGTGAAGCCATCCTCCGTGCTGAGGGTGAGAAGCGCGCTGCCATCCTTGAGGCCGAGGGCGAAAAGGAATCCGCCATCCTCCGCGCGGACGCGAAGAAGCAACAGCAGATACTTGAGGCCGAGGGTGAAGCCGAGGCTATCCTGAACGTTCAGCGCGCCACTGCCGAGGGTATCCGCCTCATCAACGAGGCGGCACCCACCGACGCGGTCATCCGTATCAAGGCACTCGAGGCATTCTCCGCCGCCGCTAACGGCCGCGCCACCAAAATCATCATTCCCAGTGAAATACAGGGGCTTGTCGGTCTTGCCGGCGGCCTTGTTGAGAGCGTGAAGGCTCCCGAGGCTGAGGAACAGAACTAAGGCGGAGTTATCCAAATTATTCACCGGCGGTCTCCGACCGCCGGTTTTTCAAAGGACGGTAAGAGTATGAACAGCAGAAAAGCGACGGAGTTTCTTGAACGGCACGGTATGTCCCCCGAGCGGGTGGACGTTCCGGAGTGCGCGGTAAAAATGAGACGGGACATGGAGCTTGGACTCAGCGGTAGCCGAGCCACACTCCCGATGATACCTACATATCTCAAAAACGACGGCGAAATAAGCCCGGGGCAGAGCGCCATAGTCATTGATGCAGGCGGAACCAACTTCCGTTGCGGCGTGGTCAGCTTCGGAGAGAACGGCTGTGAGCTGAGCAACATGACGAAGCGCCGTATGCCCGGAATAGAAAAAAGCGCCACATGGGATGAATTTATCTCCTTTGTGGCCGACAGCATTATGCCTATCGCGGAGCGCTCAGATCGTATCGGCTTCTGCTTTTCCTACTCGGCCGATATCACCCCGGAAATAGACGGGCGGGTCATCCGCATCGACAAGGAGGTTGTCGTGACCGGCTGTGAAGGACAGCTCATCGGGGAGGCACTGACGCGCGAGCTTGCCCGCCGCGGCGTTGAGGGGAAGCGGGTATTCATCATCAACGACACTGCGGCAGTGCTCCTCGGCGGCTCGGCTAAGCTTGACAAGAACCGTTACGGCGGCTTCATCGGACAGGTCAGCGGCACCGGCACCAATACCTGCTGTATACTGCCGCTTCGTCGCATTGAAAAGCTCGGACGCGTTGAGGATACGGGCGTTATCGTTAATCTCGAATCGGGCACTTATGACGGCCTGCCGAGGGGGGATTTTGACCTTGCCCTCGACGCGGCAAGCAATAACCCCGGCGAAAAGCTGATGGAAAAGCTCACTGCCGGTGTGTACCTTGGGGAGCTTTGCCGACTCGCGATATTCGCCGCAGCGGACGAGGGACTGTTGAGCACCGAAACGGCAGATCGCGTCCGCGCACTCGGCCGTTTCGATGCCGCTACGGTGGATGCGTGGGCCTGCGGGGAAGAACTCTACGGTGTCTGCGCCGCCGACGGAGACGCGGATTTTATCCGGACGCTGTGCCTGTCGCTGTTTGAACGCTCTGCCCGCTGTATGTGCGTAAATCTTATGGCTATTCTCATGCTCACAGGGGAGGGACTCGATCCCGAAAAGCCGGTGTGCGTATGTGCGGAGGGCTCTCTTGTACAGAAGAGTCGTAGCTACAGACCCGAGCTTGAAAAACTTCTTGAGGAGAACAGCGCCGCCATTGGCCGTCACGTTGTTCTTAACGTGGATTACGAGACGACCCTGCCCGGCTCCGCCGCCGCGGCGCTATTGAACTGAAATGAAAATATCTGTTATCGACGGTCACACCGAAAACCCCGGTGACCTTAGCTGGGCACCCCTTGAGGCGCTGGGCGAGCTGACCGTATACGACCATGTGACCTTTGACGAGGACGAGATAATACGCAGGGCGGCAAACGCCGAGATAATCGTCGCGAATGATTCCGGCATTTCCCGCAGGGTGATAGAATCCTGCCCGAGTCTGCGCTTTATTTCCGTTCTTGCCACCGGCTATGACGCTATAGACTGCGCCTGTGCGCGCGAGCGGGGCATACCGGTATCAAATGTCCCGTCATACGGCACGGCCTCTGTCGCGCAGTATGCGATATCCCTGCTCCTTGAGGTGTGCGGCCACGTTGCCTACCACTCAGAACAGGTAAAAAGCGGCCGCTGGACGGCGGGGAGCGACTGGTTTTATACCGAGCGCCCTGCCATTGAGCTTGAGGGAAAAACGCTCGGGATAATCGGATTCGGGCGTATCGGACAGCGCGTGGGGCAGATAGCCTCCGCGATGGGGATGAAGGTCATCGCGTACAATCGCAGTCGTAGCGAGAGCGGGGAGAGGATAGCGGATTATGTAAACCTTGACGAGCTCCTTTCCCGCAGTGATGTTATATCGCTCCACTGTCCGCTCAGCCCGGAGACGGAGAACATAATAAACAAAGCCACCATCGGGAAGATGAAGGACGGCGTTATAATAATCAACAACAGCCGCGGTCGACTGATCGTGGAGGGCGATCTTGCCGACGCGCTTGAAAGCAGCAAGGTCTACGCCGCGGCCGTGGATGTTGTCTCAGAGGAACCGATACGACCGGATAACCCGCTCATCACGGCCAAAAACTGCTTTATCACTCCCCACATGAGCTGGTCACCGCGGGAGGCGCGTATGCGCATCATGGACACAACGGCGGAGAATATAAAGGCATTTCTCCGCGGCGAGCCGCAGAATGTGGTGAACTGATTACACACCGCACGCCCGACTCTCGCCGAAAGGATATACCCTCAACGAATGACATGACGTTCGGAGAGGGTATTTTTTCGGCAAAGGGTATTGACAAAACGTTACTTCTGTGATAGTGTCGCAGGCAAGAAAAAAGAATAGCACCCCTTCACCACCGGGTGGAGGAATAAGGGCACACTGAGTTTTTCCGTAGGTACGGCGTGGTTTTACCGCGCTATAAGGAAAGGCTTCGTGTGTTTTTTCTTTTTTTTACAGCCCGAAAATATGCGGCTTCAAACAAAAAAACAGGAGGAAAAAACATGAAAATCAAACCCTTTGCCGTGGAAGAATGGATGAACGAATGGGAAGTCGGCGCAAGGTATAATATTGCCGAGACCTGTGTGGACTCCGTCAGCATGAACGAGCTATTTGAGCTGACCGGAGAGGACAGAAGCGAATTTCTTGACAGCCTGTGCAGTCGGCGTCTTACCTATGGCGATATAGAAGGATTGCCCGAATTTCGCGAGGGCGTCTGCGGACTGTACCGCACGCTCCGACCGGAAAATATTGTTCCGACGCACGGCGCCGCCGGTGCAAATCATCATGTGTTCTATTCCCTTATCTCTCCGGGTGACCGCGTTGTGAGCATCATGCCCACCTATCAGCAGTTATACTCCATCCCGGAATCCTATGGCGCCGAGGTCTGCATACTAAAGCTCGACAGGGAAAACGGCTACCTTCCCGATATGGACGAGCTGCGCCGGCTGGTAACGCCGGGGACGAAGATGATATGCATAAACAATCCCAATAACCCGACCGGCGCTCTCATGTCCGGGGAGCTTCTTTCGGAGATAGCTGAGATAGCACGTTCGGCGGGCGCGTGGATACTTTGCGACGAGGTGTACCGCCACCTCTCTCAGAAGGATGAGTGGTGCCCGTCCATAGCCGATATATATGAGAAGGGCATCTCCGTGAGCAGTATGTCCAAGGTGTTCTCGCTTGCGGGTCTGCGACTGGGCTGGATCGCGACGCAGGATACAGAGGTAATAAAGGCATGTCTGTCACACCGCGATTACAACCTGATAAGCTGTGGCATTTTCGACGAAATGCTTGCGGCAACGGCGTTGAAGCACAGCGAGATACTCCTTGAGCGCAGTAAAAGAATCGTGAGGGAAAACCTGCAAATACTTGATGACTGGGTAAAGAGTGAGCCTTATGTGAGCTATGTTAAGCCGGAGGCGGGGACGACCGCACTCGTATACTACGATCTGGATATTCCTTCGTATACCTTCTGCGAGGAAATGTATCAAAAGACCGGCGCCTTCGTGACACCCGGAGACTGCTTTGAAATTCCCCACAGTATGCGCATCGGCTATGCCAACGGAAAGCAGGCGCTCCTTGACGGACTCAAGGCGATCAGCAAATACATCGCGATAAAAACAAACGGCTGAAAGACCAGCTATAAAAAGTCAATAGGGAAAACGAGAAAAGAAGGATAATGGT
>CAZPLL010000098.1:0-4167 GCA_964587485.1 uncultured Oscillospiraceae bacterium
TGTTGAAGTCAAAGGTGATGCAGAACGGGGTGCCGATCTCGTCCTCGCGGCGGTAGCGCTTGCCGATGGAGCCGGTCTCGTCGTAGTCGCACATGAACTCGGCGGAGAGCTCGCGGTAAAGCTCCATAGCGGGGCCGGTGAGTATTTCCTTCTTGCTCAGCGGGAGAATGGCGCACTTGAAGGGTGCAAGAGCGGGGTGGAGGTGCAGAACGGTACGCACGTCGGGATTGCCCTTCTTGTCCTGACCCACGATCTCCTCGTCATACGCCTCGCACAGGAACGCGAGGGCAACGCGGTCACAGCCGAGCGAGGGCTCGATAACGTAAGGGATGTAGTGCTCGTTGGTGTCCTGATCAAAGTAGGTGAGATCCTTGCCGCTGGCCTCCTGATGGCGGCCAAGGTCGTAGTCGGTACGGTCGGCAATGCCCCACAGCTCGCCCCAGTCGGTGAACGGGAAGGCGTATTCGATGTCGGTGGTGGCGCGGGAGTAGAAGGCAAGCTCCGCCGGCTCATGGTCGCGCAGTCTGAGATGCTCGTCCTTTATGCCGAGGTTCTTGAGCCAGTTGACGCAGTAGTCCTTCCAGTAGGCGAACCATTCAAGGTCGGTGCCGGGCTTGCAGAAGAACTCGCACTCCATCTGCTCGAACTCACGGGTACGGAAGGTGAAGTTGCCCGGTGTGATCTCGTTGCGGAATGCCTTGCCCACCTGACACACGCCGAAGGGGAGCTTTTTGCGCGTGGTGCGCTGAATGTTCGCAAAGTTCACGAATATGCCCTGCGCGGTCTCGGGACGAAGGTAGCAGGTGGAGGAGGAGTCCTCGGTGACGCCGATGGCTGTCTTGAACATGAGGTTGAACTTGCGTATGGGAGTAAAGTTGTGCTTACCGCATACGGGGCAGACGATGTCCGCGTTTGCCTCGATGAAGGCATCCATCTCGTCAAAGCTCATCGCGTCCACGTTTATTTCGGGGTGAACGTCGCCGATGAGCTTGTCGGCGCGGTGGCGCGCCTTGCAGGAGCGGCAGTCCAGCAGGGGGTCGGAGAAGCTGGAGACGTGGCCGGTCGTCACCCAGGTCTGGGGGTTCATGATGATGGCGGCGTCAAGACCCACGTTGTAGGGGCTTTCCTGCACGAACTTCTTGAGCCATGCCTTCTTGACGTTGTTCTTGAACTCAACGCCCAGAGGGCCGTAGTCCCAACTGTTTGCGAGGCCGCCGTAAATGTCGGAGCCGGGGTAGACGAAGCCGCGGTTTTTGCACAGCGCTACGATCTTGTCCATTGTTTTTTCGGAATGTTCCATTTTTTTCTGTCCTTTCCTGCGGCTGGCAACCGCAGAGATATTATACCGGAAAATTTCCAGTTACTTTCAGTATATCAGATTTGACGGCGTTTTACAATAATAGCGGCAAAGAAAGAGAATTAAAATATTAATTTGAAAAAAATAGATTGGAATATGGCGAAAACGGGTGTATACTCTGCTACATAAAAGAGAAGGAAGCGCCGGGAGAAAGATGAAAAAATTCGGTAAAAAGGGAATAGTGATACTCGTTGTAGCCGTGGCGTATATTCTTGCACTCGCCGCCGCCACGCTCCTCATCGACGCTCGCCATGTCAAGTTCGTCATCAGCGGCGAGCAGACCATGACGGTCGATCTCGGCGGAGAGTTTACCGAGCCCGGCAGATACGCCGTCACCACGGGCAGACTGTTCGGTGACGGGCGTGAGCTTGAGCTGAGGACCGAGGGCACGGTGGATATGAGCACGCCGGGAGTCTATGAGCTCAGCTATGTCACAAAATTCCTCGGAAAGGAATACAGCGCCGTGCGAAAGATCATCGTCGCCGACCGCGAGCCTCCCGTTATCGAGCTCATGCACACGGAGGACTATTCGCCCAACTGGTTTACCGGCTACGAGGAGGAGGGCTATATCGCCACCGACAACTGCGACGGGGACGTGACCGACCGCGTCGTGCGCACGGAGGGTGATGGGATGATCACCTATACCGTCACCGACAGCTCCGGCAACAGCACGACCGTCGAGCGGCACATACCCTCGGCCGAGGCACCGCAGATAAAGCTCAACGGCGACGAGAACATGACCGTCAACGCGAGTCTCTGGTTCAGTGACCCGGGCTTCACCGCGCAGGACAGCCTTGGCAACGACCTTTCAAAGTACGTCGTCGTGGAGGGGCGTGTACACCCCTATGAGCCCGGAGTATATGAGCTGCGCTACTCCATTGAAAACGAGCGCGGCGAGCGGGTGGAGACCGTGCGTACCGTGACGGTGCTCTCCCTGCGCAATCCCGACACCACGACGCCAGACGGCAAGACCATATACCTCACCTTTGACGACGGCCCGGGGCCGTATACCGATGAGCTTCTTGACACGCTCGCGAAATATAATGTCAAGGCGACCTTCTTCGTGACGGCCGAGAGTACGAAATACCGCGATTGCATAGGCCGGGCCTATCGCGAGGGACATTCGATAGGCGTCCACTCCTACACGCACAACTATTACACCATATATGCCAGCGAGGAAGCCTTTTTCGAGGACTTCACCGCCATGCAGGATATAATCGTGGAGCAGACCGGCACCACAACGAGCCTCTTCCGTTTCCCCGGCGGCAGCTCCAACACGGTCAGCAGCTTCAACCCCGGCATAATGACCCGCCTTACCAAGGCAATGGAGAACATGGGCTACAAGTATTTCGACTGGAATGTCACCTCCGGCGACGCGGGTGAGACGACCGACACCGACGTTGTGCTCGAAAACGT
This sequence comes from uncultured Oscillospiraceae bacterium, assembly GCA_964587485.1. Classification (GTDB taxonomy): domain Bacteria; phylum Bacillota; class Clostridia; order Oscillospirales; family Oscillospiraceae; genus Limivicinus. The sequence goes on from CAZPLL010000098.1 coordinate 2,774, forward strand.
GATAAACGGCTGTACCGGCAAAAAGACCGCCATCGTCCTCCAGCACGACATCAAGGACTACAGCGTTGACGCCGTGGAGCAGATAATCATCTGGGGGCTCGACAACGGCTATCAGTTCCGCGCGCTGGATATGTCCAGCCCGGACGCGCACCACGGGGTGAACAACTGAAGCATAACATTTTAACGCTTTACGGAGGGCGAGAATATGAAAATACTTGCGCTGGACGTCGGCAACACCAATGTTGTCATGGGCTGGATAGAGGACGGCAGGATCTGCGGCACCACCCGCTTTCAGAGCCGGGTGGGCGAGACCGAGGTCGAGTACGCCATACGCATAAAGGACATCCTTGACCTCTGCGCGCAGGATGCGAAGGGCTTTGACGGGGCGATAGTCTCTTCCGTCGTCGGGCCGCTCACGGGGGTGCTGTGCCGTGCGCTCAAGCTCCTGACGGGGCATGAGCCGATGGTGGTCTCCCCGGATATGAGCTGCGGCCTTACCATCGCCATCGACGAGCCCGGGACGCTGGGCGCGGATCTCCTTGTCGGCGGCGTGGCCGCGATGGAGTGCTACGGTCTGCCCGCCATAGTGATAGACATGGGCACCGCCACCACCATCACCGCCATTGATTCGGCCGGGCGTTTTCTCGGCGGCGCGATAGTCCCGGGGATAAAACTCTCCTACCGGGCGCTGGCGTCGGGCACGAGCCTCCTGCCGGACATCGGCATAACTCCGCCCGAGCGCGCGGTGTCGAGCAACACGGTCGACTGTATGCTCTCCGGCGCGGTGTTCGGGAGCGCGGCGATGATAGACGGCATGGTCGAGCGCATGGAGAGCGAGCTTGGAGAGCGCTGCCGCATAATCGCGACCGGCGGCCTTGCGTACTGCGTCATCCCCCACTGCAAGCGTCAGGACATCATCCTTGACGATGAGCTGCTGCTCAAGGGTCTCTGGGCGCTGTATATAAAAAATGTGTGACCTGTCCGACGCGAAGGAAGAATATTTTTCCGCAAAAAACGGATATTTTTCAAAAACCCATATTGCCTTTGCTTCGCGATACGAATATAATATCGCAGGTAAACAGCATCAATATCTTTAGGGAGGGTAATAATATGTTTTCAAGCGAATACCTTAACCGTGTATACGCTCAGGTCGAGGAGCGGGACGCCAACGAGCCCGAGTTCCTGCAGGCCGTGCGCGAAGTGTTTACGTCGCTGGAGCTTGTGATCGACAAGCATCCGGAGTGGGAACAGGCCGGTATACTCGAACGCTTTGTCGAGCCCGAGCGTGTGGTTGAATTTCGCGTTCCGTGGGTGGACGACAGCGGGAAGCTGCGCGTAAACCGCGGCTACCGTGTGCAGTTCAACTCCGCTATCGGCCCGTACAAGGGCGGCTT
>CAZPLL010000099.1:0-4023 GCA_964587485.1 uncultured Oscillospiraceae bacterium
TCCAGCAATTATCTGTTGCCTAACTTTGTGGAATCTTTATGTTGCAATTTAGAACGAAAAAAATTCTCTGCTGTTTCACTTGACATAACGCCGTTTTCAGGATAGAATATATTGAATAATATCTTGTACTTTGTCAGGGGAGACATCGGACAGGTATTGGTTTTCAAGTACGATGGGTGCGTTTTATGGCCTGTCTTGTTTTAGATTTCAACTTAACACAGCCCGGGTCGGAGCGCCCGCTCCGGTCTGCGCAAACCCACTAAACCACCGCAAAATTCTTAAAGAATGGAGGTGTGTTTACTTACTATGCCAGTTGCTTTGTGGATCGTTATTATGGCCGTTGTCGCGGTCGTTGCATTTCTGCTTGGCATCCAGTACCGAAAAAAGATCGGTGAGCGCGAGATAATCAGCGCCGAGGAAGAAGCCAGGCGAATAATAAATGAGTCAATAAAGAGTGCCGAGAGCAAGAAACGCGAAGCTCTCGTCGAGGCAAAGGAAGAAATACACAGAAGCCGCTCCGAATACGAGCGGGAGGAAAAGTCGCGCCGTTCCGAGCTCCAGAAGCAGGAACGCCGTCTACAGCAGAAGGAAGAAAATCTTGACCGCAAGATCGATTCCGTCGAAAAGAAGAGCGATAACCTGAACAGCAAGATTGCCGCCGTCGATGCCCAGCAGCAGGAGGTGGCGATGATCAAGAAGAGCCAGCTTGAAATGCTGGAAAAGATCTCCGGCTTCTCCATCGAGGAGGCCAAGGCCTACCTCATCGCAAACATCCGTGACGACGTTACTCACGAGATGGCGGTGAAGGTCAAGGAGATCGAGGCTCAGTACAAGGAGGAGGCGGATGAGCGCGCACGCGACATCATCGCCACCGCCATCCAGCGCTGTGCCTCCGACCATGCGAGCGAGATCACCGTTTCCGTCGTTCCTCTCCCCAACGACGAAATGAAGGGTCGCATAATCGGCCGCGAGGGACGCAACATCCGTTCCATCGAGACGCTCACCGGGTGTGACCTCATCATCGACGACACGCCCGAGGCTATCACCGTTTCCAGCTTTGACCCCGTCCGCCGCGAGGTCGCCCGTCTTGCGCTTGAAAAGCTCATTCAGGACGGCCGTATCCACCCCGCCCGCATTGAAGAGATGGTCGCGAAGACGCAGAAGGAGGTCAACGCCACCATCAAGGCAGAGGGCGAGCGTGCAGTGTTCGAGACCAACATCCACGGTCTCAACCCCGAGCTTGTACGTCTCCTCGGCCGCATGAAGTACCGCACCAGCTACGGTCAGAACGTTCTCAACCACTCCATCGAGGTTTCCCATATCGCGGGGCTTCTGGCCTCCGAGCTGGGCGTCGATGTCAATGTTGCCAAGCGCGCAGGTCTCCTGCACGACCTCGGCAAGGCCATCGACCACGAGGTCGAGGGCAGCCACGTCACCATCGGCGTGGGTCTCGCCCGCAAGTACAGGGAGAATGAAGCCGTTATCCACGCTATCGAGGCGCACCACGGCGACGTTGAGCCTCACACCGTTGAGGCGTGCCTTGTTCAGGCGGCGGACGCTATCTCCGCTTCCCGTCCCGGTGCGCGCAGAGAGAACATCGAGAACTACGTCAAGCGTCTTGAGAAGCTTGAAGAGGTCTCCAAGAGCTTCCCCGGCATCGCAAGCTCCTACGCGATCCAGGCCGGCCGTGAGATACGCATCATGGTCAAGCCCGAGGAGGTCAGCGAGGATCAGATGGTACTGCTTGCACGCGACATCGCGAAGAAGATCGAGGACGAGCTCACCTACCCCGGTCAGATCAAGGTCCACGTTCTCCGCGAGACCAAAGCCGTGGATTACGCGAAGTAATCTCAATCATCTGTAATTCAAATAACCGTTAAAGGCCGTGTATCGCAAATGATACACGGCCTTTTCAACACTATAAATTTCACCGCAGCGGCAGACCGCCGTTCGTCACATCAGCCCGTATCGGGCTTTTATCACCCGAATACTTATATGTATTTCACTGTCAAGTCATCATGCGACCACGGTAAAGTCGGTCATGCAGCTTCCGTCTGCAAAGCCGAATACTATCTCGTGCTCGCCGGCTTCAAGAGCCTCAAAAATCTCTGCGGCAACAACGATGTTGCCATCCTCGTCAACCTCGAAGTCTACGACTTCGCCGTCGATGTAAAGCCTGGAAAGGTTGTCTCCATGGACGTTCAGGGTGAACTTCAGGCCGTCTGCACTGCCCTTGGTCCAGGTCTGGTTTCTGCCCTCAACGACCCAGTACTTGGCCGCAAGGACATCGGTATCCACGTCAATTCCGTCTGTGCCCTCACACGGGATAACAAAGTATTCTTTGTCCATCTCGATGATTTCACAGCCGGCGCTCAGATAATCCTCGATAGAGCCGACAGTGGTTTTTCCGTCCTTGGTTGTAGTTTCAACCGTCGTGGACGAGAAATTGCCTCCGGCTATGCTCAGGGAAATATTTTCATATCTCTTAAATGTGCCGGTGAAAGTGCCATCATTGATGGTAATACTTCCGCTCAGCTTATCGAGTCTGTTTCCACCCGCAAGGCTGGTAATGCTGCCGGTAGAGGTGAAAGTACCACCGTTGATGATGGTTTCACCTTTGCACTCTTCGCTGTTAACATCTGCGTTAATGGTAAACAGCGTCTTGCCATTAGTGCGTTTGAACTCTCCGCCGTTGATGGTCACCAGCTTGCCGGAATTTTGCAGGGCAAAGCCGTCAAATTCACCATTGTGGATCGTGACCGTGCCTTTGGTGTCATTCCTTATTATCGCGTAGCCGGAAGTACTCGTGAAAGTTCCGCCGTTAATAGTGAGCGTAGGCCAGGCCGCATTGCCGTCGGTCAGCTCATTCTGATTTATAATGCCTACCTGATTTGCAGATTTGGTTTTATTGCTGACGAGTTCAAACCCATCGTTAATGGTCATCGTGTTGTAGTTATATATGATAAGGCTGGAGTCATCATCCTGGCTCGTAAACGTGCCGCCGTTGAGATAGGCTGTGCCGTAGTTTACTATACCACGATTTCCGGCTCCCTGCACATGGACACTACCTGCCTTGTCGGCAGAATTATCCACGATAGTCATAGTTCCGCTGTTGGCTATCATATATACATTACTGCAACCGTCCTTTACCTTGAGGGTCTTGCCGTTGAGGTCGATGGTGACGTTCTTGTCGCTGGCAATGGTGATCTGCTTGGAAACATCAATGTTGGCGTCAATGATTATCGTCTGGCCGGAATATGCCTCGTCGATGGCCTTTTGCAGGTCTTCCTCCGTCGTGACCTTGGCAGGGTCATTCATGTCGGTGACGCAAATGACATACTCAACGCCGCCAATGGTGAGGACGAGCTTCTGCTCGGTATCAAATGCGGACTTGGTCGTAAGCGTCCAGCCGCTCTCTCCCTGCTCGACGGTGAAAAGCTCATCGGCGTCGCCGGAGGCGGCACTGATCTCGCCCTCGAAGCCGAGAGCCTTGACTATCTCACCGAGATCGAACACATCGCCGCCGCGAAGACCGTCCATTTTATAGACGTTTTCGCCGTAGGCAAGCTCGACCTGGAAGCCGGGCTTGGTCTCCTCCTCGGGCTCTGCGGGAGTCTCGGGCTCCGCGGGAGCTTCGGGCTCTGCCGGGGCTTCGGGCTCTGCCGGGGCTTCGGGCTCTGCCGGGGCTTCGGGCTCTGCGGGAGACTCGGGTTCTGCGGGAGCTTCAGGCTCTGCGGGAGCCTCAGCCGCCGCGGGAGTGTCCACCTCCTCCGCATAGGCACAGGTCGGGATGAGCGCAAGGCATACTATCAGAGACAATATGAGCGCAAATACCAGTTTATTTCCTTTCATTTTCGGTTCCTCCTTTCTTCAAAAATTATATTAACTCCGCTGACCGGAGATAATACCGTGTTGATAAAGACCGCGCGGACGTATACGCCCCCGACGGCCGGTTAATTAAGGTCCATTATCTTTCATGCAATGAAAGATACCGCATGCGGTGCCGAAAACATTTTGTTTAAG
>CAZPLL010000100.1:0-3779 GCA_964587485.1 uncultured Oscillospiraceae bacterium
AACCAAGGCGCATATCCGCGTCCCTTTATAGATTACCGTTACCGGTCTCAAAGGTACTCGTATTTTTCCACGGAGAAAGTTATCCGATTTGCCCCCGCTGCAACTGCACAGTAGACAAAGAATATATGCGTTTCTGTGATCGCTGCGGGCAGCATCTTAGCTGGGAATTGTTCGGCTATGCAAATGTAGTCCATGCACCCCGCAAGCCAAAATAACATGCATGAAACAAAAAGCGTAAGGTTTGATTTGCTCATTCCTTACGCTATTTGTTTTGTCGCTTACGGTAAAAATGCACGTCATTTTAGACAGGTGCTTATAAAACAGTTAATCCGACCTGTGGTTACGATCACAGGTCGGATTTTTATGTCCATACATAAACTTCCCGGTATAGAACGGTGGAGAGCGTAGAAGTATATGTTCGTTTTGAAAGGGATTTTAGCAACACTGAGCCGGAGCTTATGCGCATTACCGCAGATGATAGATTAGATTCAGACAATTCGGCAAGTCCTCGTCAATATATCCGCTGTCGGTAAAACCTACCTTGTTGTAAACATGGATCGCAGTGGCATCTTCGCGGTTGACACAAACCTCTACGCCGTTAAAGCGACCTTCCTGTTTTAGGCAATTCAAAATCTGCCGCAATGCTTCTGTTCCATAGCCACTGTTCTGAAATTGTCGATCGATCATAAATTGCTGCAAATCATAGTTGAGCGGTTCATCTGTAAAATCTCGGACTAATGCGACACCAATCATTTGTGTGTCATACATAATGCCAAATACACGGGCGTTACAATTGCGGTAAATGTACCCTCTCGCAATGATTCCGATTGGACGGTCAAGATATTTTTGCTGCTCCTCGTCTACCCTCAGCTTAATAATATCAAGCCAGTTTTCTTCGTTCACATCAACTAAATGTATCTGCTCTCCTGTAAATTCAGTTCTCATCTTCATTACGGTATTTTCCTTTCACAGTTAAAGTACGGGGAGAATAGTCTCGGAATCCGAATACTGATTGCGAATAAAAACCTCCAGAACCTTTTCTTCCGGGTTCAGCCGATAGTATACCGTGAAGCCGTCACCGATGTGACACGTCCTTTCGCAGAGCTCTGTGTATCCGTCGTCAGTGAAATCCGACCACTCAGTGAGCGGGGCAGTTGTGCCGTTCGCGCCGTACATCGTCTGCCCGTCCGTGTAGAATGAGTAGACGTCGTATTTGCCAATCTCCGCATCGCGCCCGAGCGTATAGCTACCGGTACCATCATTGACAATACTTATATCCGCAAGGTCGATGCGGCACATACGAAGCTCTGTGTTCTCATCCACTTTGCCGAGGTAATAGAGGTGGCTCCCGCAAATTACCGGAGAGTAGCTGGCCATGTCGTTGAGCTTTATATCATACTCTCCGCTAAGCGAGAGAAGGTGGAGACTTTCGCCGTCTGCCTCATCCTGAAAGATGATAATATCGTCATCAAGGAAATACGGGTAATAAATCTCACGGTCGATAACGGTTTGAATATCACTTCCGCCCATCTCCGTGGAAACAAAATGATGGTTTTCGTCGGTGAAATACAATCTCTCTCCGACCGTTTGCAGAAAGTCGCAGTCCTCGCCTTCATAGAGCAGGGAAAGCTCTGTTCCGTCGGTTTTTATCTTCGCGATAGAAACGCCCTCGTCACGATTTGAATATCGCACATAATAGATATACCCGTCGTAAGTGAGCATATAGGCAGGGGATATGTCTTCGTCCAGAATCCGGGCTTCGGTGGCACCGAGGTCGATCGCGCCCATACGCAGGAAATCGCCGTCCGGAGGGATGAACCGACCGTACAAAGTACCGCCCGAGAAATAATAAAGACCTCCGTTAACGAAATTGCTCATTGCGCGACTCTGCTCATTGCTGAAATCAAAGGAAAGAGTTATTTCCCGCGTCATTTCGGGTTGTGCGTTTTGCACGACAGGCTCCAGTGTTACCGAAAGCTCGTTTGTCTTTTTCGCGCAACTGGCCAGAAGCAAAAGACATAGCAGAGAAGAGAAAAATAGGACAGCTTTCTTCAAACTCGTATCCACTCCCAATCATATCAAAAGGCCAGGGAAGAGATGATCCTCCCCGGTGCTTTCTTAATCAACAACAAGGTCGTATTTGTACGTTCTGGAAACGCCCTCGTGATTATCGTACTTGAATTGCTCGCGAAGAAGCGCATAGCGTTCGCTGTAGCTTCCGTCCGGTTCGTAGCGCCAGTTTCCTCCGGATGATTCCTCAAAGCCAAACTGACAGTCACAATCGGGCAGGAGAGCCGCTATCTCCTCCTGCTGCTCGACAGGCACTCCGCTTGAGACAGAACGACAGCGCTTGAGGTTCGTAAGACCGTAGAGTGGGGAAATATCGGTGATGGTGTAGAGGCTGCCAAAATTGATATGCTGGAGATTTTTGCAGTTGGCAAGAGGTGAGAGGTCACTGACCTCGCTTTCGTATATCTCCAGATACTCGAGCTTGGGGCAATTTGCGAGAGGCTCAATGTTTTTGAGATTTGAGAGCGCGAATATTGCAACCTCAAGATCAGGCATATAATTGCAGAAATCAATGTTGGTAATAGCGTTATGTCCAATGTCGAGGTACCTGCATTTTGTGCAGTATTTGAGAGGAGCGCACAGCTCGTCGTTGACATTTCCATTGAGCCATATCATCTCCGCGTTTGTGAGAGTGTCATACTCGCCGAGCCGCACGCGCCACACCACCTCGGTGTCGGGGAAGTCCTCGTTAAGCTGGGCAAGAAGCTCATAGTCACTGATGCCACAGCAGTCAAGAAGGAGAAAACCGAGCTTTTTCATATACGGCATTACCCTGCGAAATTCTTCAACGCCTTTATTCCCGATGGGGACGAGATCATAGGTGAGCTCTGTGTCCGCGGTTGAAACACTCTGTCCGAAAAGCTCAAAGCGGTATTCAAAGAACACCTCCGGCAACTCATCGGCAATCGAGGAAAACTCGTCAAAGCTCAGCTTACAGCTTCCGTCGTCGGAAACGAGATCAACATAGGAAAGCCCGGTGAGCTTTTTGAGCTCAGGGACGAGCGCAGACATCTGTCCATAGCTCAGCCCCGAGCAATCAAGCTCCGCCGTATCGGGAGCATAGGTGGTTCCGAGAATATCGACCGAATATGTGACCTCTGCGGAGGGGAATTCGGCGCGGAGTTCTTCGATTTGATCGTATGTAAGATCCGTGACTCCGAGCGGGATCGAGCGGATATCCGGCAGATATTTGCCGAGAGAGATGACGTCCCTGTAGTTTGAGGCATCGGCAAAGTCTATCTCTGTGGTGTCCATATCGAGAACATGACCCGCGATCTCCACGGTATACACAACATTGACCGAGGGGTGCGCGTTAATGTAGGCGGCAATAGCGCTGTAGCAGGTACTGCCGCTGAGATCAAGAGAGGTGAGGTTTTCGTATTTATCAAGCGCTGCAATATCATCCGCGCTCATAATGCCGGAAAGCTCCGTCACCCTGCTGTCAGGATCGAAAATTGACGTCAGCCCGCACGCGCAGAGGAGCGTACACATGAGTAAAAGAAGAATAACGGTAAAGGCTTTTGTGGTTTTCATATGAGGACTTCTTTCTTTATAATCGGTTTGAAACATAGTATCACGCGCGGAAAAGCGTGTCAACCGAATACGATGCGACTGAACAGGCAGAACGAAGAAAATTATGCAAAAAGACGAAAAAATCCTGTAAGTTGTAAAATAAAGATTCCAAAAAAGATGACTCATACTGAGAACTC
>CAZPLL010000101.1:0-3126 GCA_964587485.1 uncultured Oscillospiraceae bacterium
CCTCGTCCAGAATGGCGCGCATTTTCGTGTTGATAATGTCGCGACTGGTGAGGCACTGGTCAAGCTCGAGGTCGCCGATGATATTACGGAGGGTGGTAGCGGCAAGATTCTCGATCGCGACCATGGGCTGTTCAATGCCGTAGGTGTAGAGCTTGGGGTCGGTGATCTGGAAATAGACAACTGTGTCTATCTGCATGGTAACGTTATCCTTGGTGATAACAGGCTGTGGCGGGAAATCCGCGACCTGCTCCTTAAGAGAGACTATCTTCGCAACTCTCTCGATAAACGGCACCTTCAGATGGAGGCCCACGGTCCATGTGGTCTTGTACGCACCCAGAGACTCGACAACGTAGGCCTTCGCCTGCTGTACGATTCTTATGTTGCGGACAAGGATGACGATGATAATGATAATAAGCGCATAAATAATGTATGTCATTGTATTTCCTCCCTAATTAATTACTTCTCACTATAAGCTTGACACCTTCAATGCGAACGACCCTCATGATCTCGCCCGGCTGGGCGGTCACTCCGTCCTCCTCTGTGCGAGCCGTCCATATCCTGCCTCTGACGGAAACGGCGCCCGTTCCGCGCAGATTGTCTATGGTCTCCTTGACCACACATTCCGCCCCGATGAGCATATCGGCGTTGGTGGGCTGAGCCTTGGAATTGACATACTTCCTCGCAAGCGGTCTTGTCAGGCAGAGCGCCGCCACGGACACGATAAAGAACCAGAGAAGCTGGAGCCACATCGGCGCATGGAGCAGTGCCGCAATGAGCGCCGCAAGCGAGCCGAATGCAAACCATATTGAGATAAGCCCCGGAACAAGCCCCTCGATGACGAGGAATACGACTATCGCCGCCAGCCACCCGGCAGCCGTTCCGACCTGTATGAAGCCCATCAGCGGGCCGGTAAGCACCGTCAAAACACGATCTCCTTTCTGCATTCCCGGTGTTTTATACCCGGGAGACGAACCTGATACATATTATATATTGTACCTTTGTTTTTCGCAATAGAAATATCTTTTGTGTCTTAAACAAATTGTTAATTTCGAGTTAAAAAGCTTTTTGTGCTTTACTTTTCTACATTATTGATGTAACATAAGCATACGTTAAATCGTGAAATTCATGGAGGACAAAATGAACAAGCTACCCAAGAAGCCCCGTAACGAGGATATGTACAAGGCCATTCTCTCGCTCAAAGATCTTGACGAGTGTATGCGCTTTTTTGATGACCTGTGCACCGTGTCCGAGCTTATGGCCATGGAGCAGCGTTTTCACGTTGCCAAATGCCTCAACGAGGGGATGATCTATAACGATATTCTGGCCGAGACCGGCGCCTCCAGCGCCACCATCAGCCGCGTGAACCGCTCTCTGCAATACGGCGCGGGCGGTTATGCGATCGTATTCGACCGTGACGGGGAGAATAAATCATGAGCTGTTACGGCCCATTAGCCGTGTGGTATGACCAGCTCACCGGGGATGTCCCCTATTCACAGTTTGCGGATTTTTATGAGGCGGAGTTTAGTCGCTGTGGCGGCGAATTCCGCCTTCTGCTCGACCTGTGCTGCGGCACGGGAACGCTTACCTGTGAAATGGCACGGCGCGGATACGAGACGATCGCTGTGGATTCCTCCGTGGATATGCTCATGCAGGCTCAGGAAAAGTCCGCAGCGCTTGAAACTCCGCCCCTTTTCCTGTGTCAGGACGCGAAGGAGCTTGACCTGTACGGCACTGTGGACGCGGCATACTGCTCGCTTGACGGGATGAACTACCTGCCTCCGGACACACTGCCCGAGCTTTTCAGGCGGCTGAGACTTTTTATACGTCCCGGCGGACTGCTCATATTCGACATACGTCCGGCGGACTGGCTCCGGTCGTTGGATGGGAGTATATTCGTCGATGAAAAGGACGACGTTCTGTGCCTGTGGCGGGCGGATTTTGACAGTGACGCTCAGGCAGTCGTCTACGGCATGGACATTTTTTCCAGACGTGGCAGACTGTGGGAGCGCTCCGGTGAGGAGCATATCGAGTACGCACACAGCAATGACTCACTGCGGACTCTGCTCACAGGGAACGGTTTTTCGGATATAAGCTTCCGCTCGGACTGCCCTCAGGGTGACGCAGGCCGGATATTTGTAACGGCAAAAAGATCATGAAGCTTTCAGAGGAATGAACAATGGACAGAATAATTCGCGCAACAGCCGGTGACGGCAACATAAAAATGGCGGTCATAACCGCGAAGGACACCGTGCAGCGGGCAGTTGATATACACCACAGCTCCCCTACTGCGTCCGCCGCTCTGGGGCGTGCGCTCTGCGCCGCCTCGATAATGGGTGAAATGATGAAGGAGGAGAACGCGACTCTCACCATCCGCATCAACGGCGGTGGTCCCATCGGCAGTGTGGTCGCGGTATCCGACTCCTCCGGCAACGTCCGCGGCTATGTGGAAAACCCGTTTGTAGAGCTCCCTCTTCGCTCCGACGGGAAGCTGAATGTGGGCGGGGCCGTCGGCAGGGACGGTATGCTTACCGTCAGCCGTGATATCGGTCTGCGCGAGCCATATATCGGCTCCACAGAGCTGGTGAGCGGCGAGATAGCCGAGGATGTCACGGCCTATCTCCTCGAAAGCGAGCAGGTGCCCTCGGCCTGTGCCCTTGGCGTGCTTGTGGATACCGATCTCTCGATAAGAGCCGCCGGCGGGTTTATCGTCCAGCTCATGCCCGGAGCTGAGGAGGAAATGATCGACAGGCTTGAGGACAACATCTTTATGATGGATCAGCTCACCACCGTTCTCGACGAGGACAGCGCCGAGGCCGTATTCGCCCAGGTGTTGCGGGGCTTTGAGTACCATATCGTAGCTGAGGCTCCCGTAGAATACCGTTGCTATTGCAGTCGTGAGAGAGTGGAGGAGGCTCTCCTCTGTGTTGACGACGCAGACATGGACGAGATGATTGCCGCCGGTGAGAACGTAAGCGTAAGCTGTCAGTTCTGTGACCGTGAGTACAGCTTTTCCGCCGACAATCTCCGTGCTCTTTCGGCGCGCAAAAAAGAAAAGTAAAAAAATTGAAATAAGATATTGACAATTTCGGTTTTTTCCTGTATTATAACGAAGCTGTCACGCGGGAG
>CAZPLL010000102.1:0-3015 GCA_964587485.1 uncultured Oscillospiraceae bacterium
CTCAGCTCAAGAAGATGCAGGAAGACGGCACCTTCGATATGCTCCCCAAGAAGGAAGTCATGAAGCACTTGGGCGAGATGGAAAAGCTCGAGAAATATCTCGGCGGCGTCAAGGACATGAAGAAGCTCCCCGGCGCTCTCTTCGTCGTTGACCCCCGCAAGGAGCACAACGCCATTGCCGAGGCTCGCAAGCTCCACATCCCCATCGTCGCCATCGTCGATACCAACTGCGACCCCGATGAGGTCGATTACGTCATTCCCGCAAACGACGATGCCATCCGCGCCATCCGCCTGATCGCCGCCACCATGGCAAACGCCGTTCAGGAAGGCCGTCAGGGTGTTGACGCCGAGACCGAGGCTGTCGAGACCGAGACCGTCGAGACTGTCGAAGAGTAATTAAAAATAAGAAAAGGGGCGCGCGTTACGCCCCTTTTTCCGAATTAACAGAGGAGGATAAATTAATATGGCATTTACTGCTCAGGATGTTAAGGCTCTCCGTGAGATGACCAACGTCGGCATGATGGACTGCAAGAAGGCTCTTGCGGCGTGCGACGGCGATATGGATAAGGCAATCGACTGGCTGCGCGAAAAGGGTCTTGCCAAGGCCGCAAAGAAGGCCGGCCGTATCGCGGCCGAGGGTATGGCTTACGCGGCAGTCTGCAACGAGTGCGGCGCCGGCGCCATCGTCGAGATCAACTGCGAGACCGACTTCTGCGCAAAGAGCGCACTGTTCGTCGAGTTCGTCAAGGACATCACCGCTGTCGTCCTCAAGGACGCTCCCGCGGATGTTGACGCACTGCTCAACTGCAAGTACCCCGGCAAGGAGCTCACCGTTTCCGAGACCATGCCCGAGAAGGTCATGGCCATCGGCGAGAATCTCCAGATCCGTCGTTTTGACCGCTTCGCCGATAATGTCAGCGTCGCATACGTCCACGCCGGCGGCACCCACGGTGTTCTCGTCAACCTCGCTGTCGAGGGTGACATCGACGCTACCGAGATCGGTAAGAACGTCGCAATGCAGATCGCCGCGATGAATCCCAAGTACTGGGACAGGTCCATGGTTCCCCAGGCCGACATCGACCACGAGATGGAAGTTCAGGTCGCACTGCTTGACAACGACCCCAAGATGGCCGGCAAGCCCCAGTTCATCAAGGAAAAGGCCGCCGCAGGCAAGATCAACGCCTTCTTCAAGGAAAACTGCCTGCTCCAGCAGGAGTTCGTCCGCTCCGACCTCTTCAAAGGCTCTGTCGAGGGCTACATTGACGATGCCGCAAAGAAGCTCGGCGGCTCCGTCAAGTTCGTCAACGCCGTCCACTATGTCAAGGGCGAGGGCATCGAGAAGAAGCAGGAGGACTTCGCCGCAGAAGTCGCCGCTCAGATGAACATGGGCAAGTAATTCTTCTCAGACAATATAAGCAGAACGCATAGAGCACGGTTTCCGACTGATGGAAACCGTGCTTCTTTACTTATATCACTTACATACACGCCTGTTGACATTTTGCTTGCGCTCGGCAGGGCGTCATGATATAGTGAGCTTACCCGCATTGAAAGAGAGGAGAAGAGATGAAGAAAAAGCTTTTATCATGGCTGGTATCGATCGTGGTTATTGCACTTCTCGCCGGAGGGCGCGCCGTTATATCCGAGATCATCACGAACAGCAGGATCGACGACCTCGCCGGCACCTGGAGAACCTATGAGCAGGAGCTGGACCGGGAGCAGAGCAACGATACCGTGACTCAACTGCTGGAAAACTGGGATTTTTATCAGGAGGAGCTGGAGCTTGCGGCGGATGTGAAGCTCAAGCTGCCCATAGCCCTTGAGCTCGGAGAGAGCCGCAGGTACAGCATCCACATCGACGGAGACAGCTTCCGTACCTGCGTCTGTGAAATGTTCGATGAGGTGCTGGACGCGCTATATGACGGGCGCGAGAATCTGGTCGAGTCATACGGAGAGGTCGTAATGACCATGACCCGCGACGAATTCCGGCAGGCCTACGCGGAAATGTACGAGCTGGCATCCGACAGTGAGCTTATAGCGGCCTTTGCGGATACCGCCTATGATTATGAAGAAGTCAGCGAGGCCGTAGAGACGGGAACCTATACCGTCAAGGGTAAGAAAATACTGTTCACTATCACCGGCGAATCCGAGGCCGAGTATGTCGCCTATCAGCTCAGCGGCGACTCTCTGACCCTGACCTATTCCGATTGCGTGCTGAACTACAGCCGCATGGACTGAGCCTATTTACCGATAAAGATTTGAAAAACAACAGCTATATTTTCAGCGTTTTGCGTATGGATTTGAACTCTCACGGTTTCAGCGAGGTATCGGCTAACGCACAATGTGAGGTTAAGTGTACCACTCACACCCGCAGGCACTTCACGATGCGTAGAATCGCTTCACGCATCGACGGTATGCTTATCGTGCCGCAAGGCATCTTAGTTCAAAAAAAGTCTCTTTTGTCTGGTAGACAAAAGAGACTTTTTTGTTGTGAAAGAACAGTATAACGGTGCGTAAAATAGGCAAAGAAACGTGAAAAGTACACCAACTCATTTTCTTTCAGATAAGAAGGCTTCAAGATTCGTTGTGTGATGATACTTGATGGATGCCTTTTTATCTTTTTCAATCATGAGCGTTGTGAGATCAATATCGTTAATTGCGGCAATAGCGACAATGTAGTGTATCATATCCACAAGTTCAACGCCTAATTGCTTGTGCAGATCGTTTTCGTCAGAGGCTTTTTATTGAGCACCTCTGCGACCTCGCCTATTTCTTCCACCAGTCTCATAAACATACTCTCTTCGGTTGCCCAGCCGCAATATTGATCTGCTAAATAAGCCTGTAAATCATCTATTGAAACCTTCATTTTGTATTTTCCTTTGCGGTGTTGATGGAGGCGATCAGGATACAGCGTATCGTGCCACATTGATTATACAATTCAACCACCGTTTCTCTGTTCAGAACACCTGCCTTTACAAACAGTTCCAGCCAATACTCTGTTTCGTAACATTCTTTCAAC
>CAZPLL010000103.1:0-2770 GCA_964587485.1 uncultured Oscillospiraceae bacterium
TCGAGTCTTTCGACTCTAAAGAACCCTTTTCTGGTGCTTATTTAGCATAAGCTTTTGTTCTTACATTGTTCAATTTTCAAGGTACACTCACGCTCCCGCCTCATCGGCGACAGCTTGTTTATATTAGCACAACGATTCGCGCTTGTCAACAAGTTTTTTCAATTTTTTCAAAAAACTTTTTCGCGGAGGCGTTATGCCCGCTCCCTCTCGGTTGCTTGCATAATATAGCACTTGAATTGTAGTTTGTCAACACTTTTCCGACACTTTTTTTGAACTTTTTTGTGACAACTAAATCTTGTGTTTTCAAGGCTTTCAGCGCCACAAAATAGCTCAGAAGCTGCCTATGCTGCCTATGTACGGCAACGGCTGACGGCGGCCGTTGGCGGCGTTGCTCATGCCTATCAACATAAGGATAAATCTTGCAACGGAAAAGAGCCAGCCGATGCCGGGTATTGAGCTCATCAGGTCTGCAAGCGCGCCGAACACAACGAGTCTGACGCCCTGTTTTGCGTGGAATTTCGCATTTTCTCCGCCTCTGCCGGTGAGCAACGGGATAAGGCACAGGACACTTATATACGAGAGCACGCCCCAGACCTTGCTTTTTTCTCTGTCCGGCGCGTAAGAGGACGCACTGCTCCCGGACTCCGCCGCGTCATAGCTCGCGCTATCCGAAGCACGGGTCTGCTGTGCGGCGGCTCTTCGCCGCTGCTCCTCCTCGGCCCATTTGCGGTTCTGCTCCTGCTGGCGGCGACGATGCTCCTCCATCTGAGCCCTGTATATCTCATCGTAGTTTTTGAAATGCCCGCTCCCGCCGTTCTCTGCCTGCTGTGCGGTGGCCTGTGCCGCAGCCTGCGCGGCGGCTGTCTCGGCAGCCTCGTCATAGCCGCAGGCGAGACACTTGCTCTGCCCATCGGGAATATATGCTCCACATTTATCGCAGTATGCCATGTTGCCCTCCAAGATTTCCGGATAGCACATATTATATACTCTTTTCTCTGCGGATTCAACACAAATCACGAACAGAAAATATGCTTGCCGATGGTGACTATCGCCGGGCGTGACCATATCCACTTGCTTGTGGCGGTCGCGGGATTAAAATAGTACACCGCTCCCCCACTCGGGTCCCAGCCGCTGAGGGCGTCGCGCGCGGCACGGTATGCGCTCTCGGCGATGGGCTGGTCGAACTGGCCATCGTACATACAGGTGAAGGCATCGGTCTGATATATCACACCGGAAATACTGTTCGGGAACGACGGATGATTCACGCGGTTGAGCACGACAGCGCCTACCGCGACCTGCCCGGTGTACGGCTCGCCCCTTGCCTCGGCGGAGATAAGTCTTGCAAGTAGATACTCGTCGTTCGAGGATGTGCCGCCTCCGCCTCCGCCCTCGCCCGTGGGCGTTATACCGAGCGCCGCAAGAGTCTGATCTCCCACCTGTCCGTCAGCGGTCAGGCCATTTTTTTGTTGGAAATATTTGACAGCTTTCTCCGTGGCGCTGCCGAACACGCCATCCACGGCACCCGTATAGTAGCCCCAGCTTTTAAGTCGCTTTTGTATCTCCGTGACGGTCGTGCCGGAGCTTCCCTTTTTATAAAGATCTGCCGACGCATTTCTTGCGAGCGCGATAATAAAGATATTCAGCGCGAAAATTATCGCCAGCGCCAGCACCAGTTTTTTTCTTTCCCTGCTCATAAAAATCACCCTCACATATTCTGTGAGGGTGAGCGGAATTTATTCTTTTTTGATAAAGCGCAAATGTCTACTTATATAAATTATATTTTGCGGTTGCGTATCTCGTCGCAGATATTCGCGGTGAACTCGTCCATGGGGACGCCGTAGACGGTCTTGCCGGTGCGGTCGCGGACGGAAACCGTACCGTTTTCGGCTTCCTTGTCGCCGATGACCAGCATGTATGGCAGCTTCTGGAGCTGAGCCTCGCGGATCTTGTACTTGATGGACTCGTTGCGCAGGTCAGTCTCGACACGGACGCCGGCGGCGGTGAGCTTCTCGGCAACGGACTTCGCGTACTCAGCACTGCGATCGGTGATACTCATGACCTTGACCTGAACGGGAGAGAGCCATGTGGGGAACGCGCCGGCGAAATGCTCGGTGATGACGCCGATGAAGCGCTCGATAGAGCCGAACACTACGCGGTGGATCATGACGGGGGTGTGACCCTCGCCGTCCGCGCCGATGTATTCAAGGTTGAAGCGGCCGGGGAGCTGGTAGTCAAGCTGGATGGTGCCGCACTGCCATGTGCGTCCGAGGGAGTCCTCAATGTGGAAGTCGAGCTTCGGCCCGTAGAACGCGCCGTCGCCGGGGTTGACGATATACTCCTTGCCTATGCTGGTGATGGCCTCGGCCAGGGCGTTCTCGGCCTTCTCCCAATCCTCTCTCGTGCCGATATGGTCGTCGGGCATGGTGGAGAGCTCGATGGTGTAGGGCAGGCCGAAGAGTGAATAAACCTCGTCAAAGAGCTGTGCGATGCGGATGACCTCGTCCTTTATCTGGTCCTTGGCAAGGAGGATGTGAGCGTCGTCCTGAGTGAAGGCACGGACACGGAACATACCGTGGAGCGCGCCGGAGAGCTCGTGGCGGTGGACGTTGCCCAGCTCGCCGTAGCGCAGGGGCAGCTCGCGGTAGGAGTGCGGCTCAAGGTCATAGACAAGGATACTTCCGGGGCAGTTCATGGGCTTGATGGCGAAATCCTCGCCGTCGATGAGGGTGGTGTACATATTGTCCTTGTAATGATTCCAGTGGCTCGAGGT
>CAZPLL010000104.1:0-2288 GCA_964587485.1 uncultured Oscillospiraceae bacterium
TAGCGGTCAAAGCCGGATGTCATGAGAAGCTGTTTGAACTGCTGGGGCGCCTGAGGCAGAGCGTAGAACTTGCCGGGGTGCTTTCTTGCCGGAACCAGATAGTCGCGCGCGCCCTCGGGTGAGGAGGCGGTGAGTATCGGGGTGGTTATCTCGAGAAAGCCATGCTCGGTCATCGCCTGACGCAGAGCCGCGATAACGTTACAGCGCAGGACGATGTTCTTCTTGACCTCGGGGTTGCGCAGGTCAAGGTAGCGGTATTTGAGGCGCTGGGTCTCGTCGGCGTCGCGACTGCGGTTTATCTCAAAGGGCAGCTCGTTGTAGCGGCACTTGCCGAGAACCTCGATCTTCTCGGGGACGACCTCGATATCGCCGGTGGCCTGTTTGGGGTTCTTCGCGGCGCGCTCGCGCACGGTGCCCTCAACGGAGATGGTAGACTCCTTATTGATGCCCTTGACGACGCGCATCAGCTCCTCGCTCTCCACGACCACCTGAGTGGTACCGTAGAAGTCGCGGACAACGACGAACGCAAAATTACTGCCGACCTCGCGGACGTTCTCCATCCAGCCGACGATCTTTACCTTTTCGCCCGCGTTTTCGAGCCGGAGCTCTCCGCAGGTATGAGTGCGTGACTGAAACATATGTTTTTCCTCTCTTCTCCCGGATTTATTCTTTTATTACGGCGACGCAGGCGCGTCTGTCGATTTCGGATTTTATGAACTGCGCGGCCTCGCTCACGGGGAGCTTGACCTGCTCGCCGGTGGTCATGTTCTTGACGGAGAGGACACCCTCGTTCATCTCGTCCTCACCGATAAGCACGGCAAAGGGTACGCGCAGCTTGTCCGCATAGCTCATCTTGGCCTTGAATTTTTTCTTCTCGCCGTAGAGCTGTGTGCGAACTCCGGCGGCGCGCAGGGCGGTGGCGGCGGAAACGGCAAAGCCCAGCTCCTCCGTCATGGGGAGTATCAGCGCGTCGCATGGGGCGGTAACAAGTTCGTCGGACAAAAGCCCCTGCTCGCTGAGCACATAGAAAAGGCGCGTGAGGCCGATGGATATGCCGACGCCGGGGAGCTGTCTGTCCGTGTAATACTCGGCAAGGTTATCATACCTGCCGCCGGAGCAGACGGAGCCAATCTCCGGGTGGTCGGTCATTATCGTCTCGTACACGGTGCCGGTGTAATAGTCGAGGCCGCGCGCAATGGTGAGATCGACCGCGAAATTTTCCTCGGGAACGCCGAAGTCCTTGAGGTATCTCGTCACGGTGATGAGTTCGTCAAGACCCCGGTCGAAGGTCTCATCCATGCCCCTGTAGCGTTCGAGCGCCGCAATGACGGTAGCGTTGTCGCCCCTGATGGCCATGAAGTCCATGACGTTCTCCGCCTTGCAGGGGAGCATTTTTATCTCGTCGATGAGTATGCGGCGGACGTTCTCCGCGCCGATCTTGTCAAGCTTATCGACGGTACGCATGATGTCGCCGGCCTTCTCGCTCATTCCGTTCATGGCGTAGAAGCCGTTTAATATCTTGCGGTTGTTCACGCGGATGGTGAAGCGGCTGAGCCCCAGCTTCGCAAAGGTGCTGTATATGACGGCGGGGATCTCCGCCTCGTTTATGATGTCAAGCTTACCGTCGCCGATAACGTCGATGTCGGCCTGATAAAACTCGCGGAAGCGGCCGCGCTGTGCCCTCTCGCCGCGGTAGACCTTGCCGATCTGGTAGCGGCGGAACGGGAAGCTGAGCTCCGCGTAGTGCGCGGCGACGTACTTCGCGAGCGGTACCGTGAGATCGAAGCGCAGAGCAAGGTCGCTCTCGCCCTTGGTGAAGCGGTATATCTGCTTTTCGGTCTCGCCGCCGCCCTTTGCAAGCAGCACCTCGGCGGATTCGATGATCGGGGTGTCAAGCGGTGTGAAGCCGTAGACGGAATAGGAGGAGCGCAGAGCCTCCATCATTCGCTCCATCTTCATCTGCTCTGCGGGCAGAAGCTCCATGAAGCCGGAGAGTGTGCGCGGATTGACTTTAGGCATGGGAACGGTTCCTTTCTTATATCGGCGGTGAGCCGTGTGCGGGAATGAATAAAGACGGGCCGCAGCGCGGTTAACCGTCATGTATTCATCCCGGGAATTTTTATCTTCGCTGAGAGGAGTTTACGATATTTCTCCAGTCAAGGTCGCCGCGGCGCAGGCCCTGCACGAGGACCTCGGCGGTGGCGGCGTTGGTGGCAAAGGGTATCTGATACTGGTCACAGAGACGCTCTATCTTTGTGATGTCGTCAAAGCCCTTGGGGTTGGCGGGG
>CAZPLL010000105.1:0-1563 GCA_964587485.1 uncultured Oscillospiraceae bacterium
TCCATGAGGATCTGCGTGCGCTCACGCGCCTGAGCGTTCTCAAAGGCAACGGAATAGTCGTCGTGAGCGTGGCCGATGTCGTCAAAGTGCTGATACACGGACTTGCCGATATCAATGACGCGCACCTCCGCGCCCATCTGCTCGGCGACAACGATCGCGTTGGACTTGGTGCGGGAGGAGGTGCCGAAGCAGGGCATGGTGCAGGCAACAACGTTCGTTGAGGGCAGACCCATGCGCTCCATCGCCCTCGCGCATATCATCACCGCGAGCGTGGAGTCCACGCCGCCGGAAATGCCGATAACGCAGTGGTCAAGGTGTGCGTACTCCATGCGCTTCACAAGAGCGCTTACCTGAATGTCGATCATGCGCTCGCAGTAGGCGGGGACGTCCTCACCCCTGGAGGGCAGATGAGGCAGGGGCGAATAGGCGCGGGTAACGTCGGTCTCGACCGGCTGAACATCCCAGTAGATGTCGGGGTACTCCGACTGCACTGGTGTAAAGCCTACGTCGTTGCGGCGGAGGCTCATGAGATGATCCACGTCGATCTCGCTCACGGCAAGGCTGTCGGCCTGCTCGTCCTCGGCGAGGATAACGCCGTTCTCGGCCACCATGCACAGGCCGGAGAACACGTTGTCGGTGGTGGATTCGCCCTTGCCGGGCGCGGCGAGCACCATGCCGCAGTGCAGACGCTTCGACTCATAGCGGATGTTGAGCTCCGCGTCGGCGGTGGAGCTCACCGTTGCGGGGAAGGATGCCATCTGGGCAATCACCGTCGCGCCGGAGAGCGCGTGGCGGAACGCGGGACGCTCCGCCGCGTCAAGATCTCCGCCCAGCTCCACGGCCACGGAGAGCCCGGGAACCGCGTCGGAGGTAAAGAGGCGGCAATCGGTCACGAGCACCATGCCGTCAAGCTCGGCCTCGAGCTCATCGACCTCGGGCGCGACGAAGGCGGTGCCTCCGACGTTCTCTCTGGGGACGAGAGCAAGAACCTCGCCGTCACTCACGGCGGCGGCGACACTCATAAGCCTTGCTCCTACGGCGAACGGCAGACCAACGAACACCAGCATATCACTGCCCTTCGTGGCCTCGACGACCTTCAGGAGCGCTTTCTTTGCGCCGTCAAGTATAACGCGGTGGGTAAAAAGGTCATAACAGCACGCGCCGGTGAGTGTGAGCTCGGGAAATACAAGGACCTTGACGCCCTTTTCGTCCGCGGCCCTGATGCACTCAATGACGCGCTGTGCGTTGTAGTCGGCGTCGGCGACCCTGATGACGGGAGACGCCGCCGCGACCTTGATAAAACCGTCTTTCATGTCGAAAACTTCTTTCTCTCCTGTATGGAGCGGATATTCGGAGGGAGGACGAAGTGCCCTCCCGGTAATATCAGAATTTAATCCTCTCGGCGATGTAGCTCTTTACCTCGCTGATGGGGATGCGCACCTGGGTCATGGAGTCGCGCTCGCGGACGGTGACGCAGTGGTCGGCCTCGTCGGTCTCGGTACCCACGGTGTTGAAGTCAAAGGTGATGCAGAACGGGGTGCCGATCTCGTCCTCGCGGCGGTA